>WRIB01000022.1 GCA_009782955.1 Treponema sp.
GTGCGGGTCATGCCGAAAGGTGCGGGGCCGCCTGCCATATTATCCGGATGCAGGGTACGGCCTGTACCGCCGCCCGAAGCTACGGAAAAATACTGTTTTTTCTGTTCCACACATTCTTTTTTATACGTTCCCGCGACAGGATGCTGGAATCGTGTGGGATTAGTAGAATTACCCGTAATGGAAACATCCACGCCTTCAAGATGCATTACGGCAACCCCTTCGCGTACGTCATCTACACCGTAACAGCGTACCTGTGCTTTTTCACCTTTTGAGTAGGCAATCTCTTTTACGACCTTGACTTCTCCCGTGCCGTAATCAAATTGAGTCTGCACATAGGTAAAGCCGTTAATGCGGGAAATGATCTGTGCCGCGTCCTTGCCCAAACCGTTAAGGATTACGCGCAACGGTTCTTTCCTTGCCTTGTTTGCGTTTTTTACGATACCAATTGCGCCTTCAGCGGCGGCAAAACTTTCGTGTCCTGCAAGGAAGGCAAAACACTTAGTCTCGTCACGGAGCAGCATTGCGCCGAGATTACCATGCCCAAGACCAACTTTGCGGTCTTCTGCGACACTGCCGGCTATGCAAAAACTCTGGAGTCCAATTCCAATTGCTTCCGCCGCTTCCGCCGCGTTTTTAACGCCTTTCTTGATCGCAATGGCGGATCCTACAACATAGGCCCACCCGGCGTTTTCAAAGGCGATAGACTGAATGGATTTTGTAATATCATACGGATTTACACCGGCCTTATCACATATTTCTTTTGCTTCCTCTATAGAGGAAATTCCATATTGCGACAGCACGCTGTTTATCTTGCTGACGCGCCGTTCATAACTTTCAAATAACGCCATGGGTTACTCCTTTTTAGTGCGGCCGACTGGCCGCCCAGTATAATCGGACTTGATACGAAGTATCATGATTACTCCTTCCTCGGGTCAATGTACTTTGCAGCTTCGGCAAAGCGGCCGTATGTCCCTTTTGCTTTTTCGAGAGCGGTATTTGCATCTTCGCCTTTTTTAACAGCGTCTATAAATTTACCAAAAGTAATAAATTCATAGCCGATAATTTCGTTTTTATCGTCCAGTGCAAGACGGTTTATATACCCTTCGGTGAGTTCAAGGTAACGCGCCCCTTTGGCTTTTGTTCCAAACATTGTGCCTATCTGGCTTCGCATTCCTTTACCCAAATCTTCAAGACTTGCTCCAATGGGCAGGCCGTCCTCGGAAAATGCCGTCTGGCTGCGTCCGTAGACAATCTGCAAAAACAGCTCGCGCATAGCCACGTTAATGGCATCACAGACAAGGTCGGTGTTCATCGCTTCCAGCAATGTCTTTCCCGGCAGGATTTCGGAGGCCATTGCCGCCGAATGGGTCATGCCGCTGCATCCAAGGGTTTCAACCAGCGCCTCCTCGATAATGCCGTCTTTTACATTAAGGGTCAGCTTACAGGCGCCCTGCTGCGGCGCACACCAGCCCACACCGTGGGTCAATCCGCTGATGTCCTTAATCTCTTTTGCCTGGACCCATTTTCCTTCTTCAGGAATTGGCGCAGGACCATGATTTGCACCCTTTGCGACAGGACACATATGCTCAACTTCTGTTGAATAAATCATATCCTCACTCCTTATATAAATAATATTTTTACAAACGAGATTTATTGTTATTATATCATAATAGGTGTCATTGTAGTATACTAGGTATATGGCAAAAAAAACATTCAATGAAAAATTAAACTATTCCGGTGATCTTCCAAAAGTGGAAACTCTGACCACCCCCAAAATGATAGAGCGTAATGGCGCTACTACCATGGCAATAGTTCCTCCCCTGGAATACGACGGATTAATGAAAAAAGTTCCCAAAGGCAAACTTACTACCATAGACCGGATGATGGCCCAGATGGCAAAAAAGTACAAAGCAGGCTGCGCCTGCCCCATGACAGCCGGTATTTTTGTAAATATTGCAGCCAATGCCAGCGAGGAACGCGGCGGTAAAAACATTACCCCCTGGTGGCGTACTTTAAAAAAAGACGGACAGCTAAACGAAAAGTACCCCGGCGGCATAGAAAGCCAAAAAACCCGGCTGGAACAGGAAGGCCATACAATTATCCAAAAGGGGAAACGCTATCTGGTAGCGGACTACGAAAAAAAGCTGGCTGATTTAAAAACTTAAATCAACGAATTGATGTGAATACGGACTATTTAACTCTTTTTGTATGTATTTGCTTTTAGTAATTATATTATTCGCCCAATTCGCTGATCCTTTCATCATTGCAAACTTATTTGCTCTATCTCCTGACTCGCCAGCTCAGCCAGTATTTCTCTGTACTTTCTTCCGGTTCCGGGCTCTGTTGCTTCCGGCAGTAAGTCCAGCAATGGCCGCAGGGCAAATGCCCGTTCCTGTAAGCGGGGATGGGGTACAACCAGATCGTCTTCTGTAATTACCAAGTCGCCAAAAAGTAATATATCAATATCAAGCGTCCGTTCACCCCATCGGCGTTCTTTGCGGCGATCCCTGCCGTACAGGGCTTCAACTTTCTGAATTTGCTGAAGCAAATTATAGGGGGAGTCAGAAAAGTAACCGGAAAGCGCAGCATTAATAAACAGCGGCTGATCAGTTACATAAAGGGGCGCTGTTTTGTAAAAAGGCGAAAGCCTTATCTGTGTCAGTGTTTTATGCAGTTCTGAAGCCGCCGAATTAATAATTCCGGTACATGAAAGATCCCTGCAGGACGTATTGGAACCAAGCCCTAATACGCACAGCATGGATATTCCTAAAAAAGATCGTTTTTCGATGGTTCTTCCGCCGGTTTCGCTGCACCGGCGCTGCCTGATGCAGTTTCAGTTGCTTTTGCAGCGGCAGCTGTTTTTGCAGTTTGATTTTTTGCCGCAGCAGGTGTTCCGGCCTGGGCTGCGTTACCCTGAATACGATCGGGAAACATTATCTTTCGGAGTTTGTTTTCTATGTCTATGGCAAAGGAAGCATTATCTTCCAGATATTTCTTGGCATTGTCCCTGCCCTGTCCGATTTTTTCTTCACCGTAGGAATACCATGCGCCTTTTTTATCGATGATATCGTGCTTAACTGCCGCATCCAAAAGGCTTCCGATGGCGGAAACACCTTTGCCAAAAATAATCTCCAGTTCAGCTTTTCTGAATGGCGGCGCAACCTTGTTCTTAACTACTTTGATTCGCACACGGTTTCCGACCGCATCTGAATCTTTTCCCGCTTCGATAGTTTCTACCCGGCGGACTTCCAGCCGCACTGAAGAGTAAAATTTCAGAGCGTTTCCCCCGGTGGTAGTTTCCGGATTGCCGAACATAATACCTATCTTCATGCGGATTTGATTGATAAAGATCAGCAGGGTCTTGGACTTCCCGATAATTGCCGTTAGCTTTCGCATGGCCTGGCTCATAAGCCTTGCCTGCAGACCCATTTGGGCATCCCCCATGTCGCCGTCGATTTCCGCCTGGGGGGTAAGAGCCGCAACAGAATCCACAACAATAACATCAACCGCTCCGGAGCGGACAAGATTTTCCGTTATCTCCAATGCCTGTTCTCCGGTATCGGGCTGGGAAATCCAGAGGTCGTCAATATTTACCCCAAGATTTTTTGCGTATACCGGATCCAATGCATGTTCGGCATCTATAAAAGCAGCTATACCTCCCAGTTTTTGTGCTTCAGCAATGGCATGAAGCGCCATGGTGGTTTTTCCGCCGGACTCCGGTCCGTAGATTTCGACAATCCTTCCCCTGGGATAACCCCCAATTCCAAGCGCTTCATCCAGCAGGATTGAACCGGAAGGAGTTACCTCAATTCCGGTATTATTGGCATGAGTCCCCAATTGCATAAGAGAACCGGCGCCATATTGTTTTTCGATTTGAAGACGGGCAGCTTCCAGAGCCCTTTTCTTTTCTTCGATGGTTGTCAGTGCCCCTGACCCCGTGTTTTTTTCTGATTCGCTCATCTTTGCCATCCTTTCCCTCCCCCTTCATTTGATGTATGGCATCAATGCAGTTTTTGCTTGTATAATTGACAAAAATATCATATTTTTACAAAAAAGTGAACCATCCGGAATGGTTAGAAAGGAAAACCTATTTTTTATGGAGGAAAAAATAATGGGCAACAGGTTATTACAGGTATTGTTAACTATATTCCTTATTACAGGGAATTTTTTGTTTTTCTCATGCAAGGAAGACGACAGATTGCTGTCTGTAGACAAACAGGGACGGACAGTGGTGGAACGATTCGGCCAGCTTAAGGTAGAAGGAATTCATCTTAAGAGCGCCGACGGAAGGATTGTACAACTTCGGGGGATAAGTTCTTTTGGTCTGCAATACGCAGGAAGATACGCCAATGAGGATGTAATCCGCTGGCTGCGGGATGACTGGAATATGCAGATTTGGCGGGCTGCAATGTACCTTTACGAAGGCGGATATATAATGCATGGGGGAATAAAATCCAAAGTTATAGACTCAGTGGAAGCAGCCATTAAGCTGGGACTGTACGTAATGATCGACTGGCATGTCCATATGGACAGGGATCCCCGGCTTCACCAGCAGGAAGCAATTGAATTTTTTGGCGAAATGGCCCAAAGGTACGGATCTTACCCCAATATATTGTACGAAATCTGCAATGAGCCAAATGGCCCGGCGATAACCTGGAGTGAAGCCGTTAAACCGTATGCAGAGGCAGTTATAGCTGAAATACGTAAATACGATCCAAACAACATTATCATCGTGGGAACGCCTACATGGAGCCAGGATGTAGACCTTGCAGCGCAAGACCCAATCCAGGGATACGAAAATATAATGTATACCCTTCATTTTTATGCCGGCACCCACGGGGATGAGCTCCGGGAAAAGGCAAAAATAGCCATTGATAAGGGTCTGGCCCTCTTTGTTACCGAATGCGGGACTTCCCAGTCGACAGGCGGCGGCGGAGTCTGGGAAAAAGAGTTTCTTGAATGGCTTTCTTTCCTTAATAAGTACAGTATTTCCTGGGTAAACTGGTCCCTGACCAACAAGGGAGAGGATGCCGGGATTCTGGCATACGGCGCCGACAAGGAAGGAAAAGGTCATTGGACAGAAAAAGATTTGTCCCCATCGGGGATTTTTATCAGAAAAATCCTTAGAAATGAAATAAAAAGTAAATAAATGCTTGTTTTTTTTATTTTTTATGTTATATTAGTGATTTATAAACCATTTTTTGGAGGAAAACATGAAAAGAATTTTTGGTCTTCTGTGTCTCGCCCTTGTACTGTTTAGTTTTGCAGCATGCGGCGGCGGCGGTGAGAAAGCAGATCCTAACTTTCTGACAATTTGGTCATTCACCGACGAACTTGATCAGATGGTTCACAATTACTATGCCAAAGCCTACCCGAACATGAAGTTTGAGTATTCGCTTACGGCAACGGAACAGTTTCCCAACAAACTGGATCCGGTATTGGCTTCCGGTCAGGGCGCACCTGATATCTTCGCTCTCGAAGCCGCTTTTGTCCGCAAGTATATCGAATCCGGTCTTCTTCTGGACCTGACCGATATTTACGAAGCAAACAAGCACAAACTCCTTGCCTATCCTGCGGAAATCGGAACTTACGAAGGCAGAGTATACGGAATGTCATGGCAGGCATGTCCTGGCGCCATGTTCTATCGCCGCAGTCTTGCAATCAAGTATCTTGGAACCGATGATCCGGCAGTCGTACAGAGCTATTTTGCCAATGGGGATAAATTCCTTGAAACAGCAGCACTGCTTAAAGATAAATCCGGCGGCGCTTGTGTAGTAGTTTCCAGCAACGGCGACCTTTATCAGCCATTCCTTGGCGGCCGCAAACAACCGTGGGTTGTAAACGGAAAACTATTTATCGATCCCGCCATGGATCAGTTCATGGAAATGTGCAAGATTCTTTGGGACAACCGTTATGAAGGCCAGGTTGGACAGTGGTCGGAAGGTTGGTTTGCAGGGATGAGGGGTGAACTTCAGGATGCATCCGGAAGGAATTTGGAAGTATTTTCCTATTTCCTCCCCACATGGGGCCTCCACTATGTACTTAAGACCAATGCTCCCGATACCTCAGGCGACTGGGCAATGATCCCCGGTCCTTACCCCTACCGTTGGGGCGGCACCTGGATTGGTGCATATAAAGGTACCAAAAACCCCGAAGCTGCCAAAGAACTTATCCGCTATCTGACTGTCGAAGACAGTTTCCTCGAAGCATGGGCAAGGGATACCGGAGATATGGTGAGCAACCTTGCGGTTGTTGACAAGATCAAGGGCAGTTACAGTGAACCCTTCCTTGGCGGACAGAATCACTATGCCGAATTTGCTGAAATGGCCAAATCTGTTGACGGAAAACTCGTCCAGGGTACCGACCAGGCAATTGAAGGCCTCTTCATGGAAGCAACCAACGCCTATCGTTTATCAGAAAAACCAAAAGCTCAGGCGCTGGATGAATTCAGAGCCCAGGCGGAAACCACACTTGGTCTGTAAGCGAATAGCATTTTAGGTTGTTCGCAGATGTAGATTAACCAATAATCAAAGGCGCGGGTTTTTATTATCCGCGCCTTTTTTACAGGAGGAGTAATGCAAAAAGTATCAATTGGTCATGAAGCTAAAACAAATCGTTGGGGTTATTTTTTCGTGGCGCCTTTTGTAATTGTGTTTTGTATTTTTAATCTGTGGCCCACAGTATATACATTTTTATTAAGTTTTACCGATTTAAAGGGACTTCAACCTTCCTTCAAATTTGTCGGTTTTGAAAATTTTACCAAACTGGTAAAGGATGCATATTTCTGGGGCGCCTTGCGAAATACATTTATTATTTGGGGCATTAATTTTATTCCCCAATTGGGAATAGCCCTGATTCTTTCCATTTGGCTTAGTGATATACGCCTTAAACTGCGCGGACGCGGTCTGTTCCGTGCTATTATATATATGCCCAATCTTCTTATAGCTGCATCGGTAGCCATGCTTTTCCGTAGTCTTTTCGGCTTTAACGGTTATGCCATTGCTCCGGTAAATCAGTTTTTACGCTCTTTGGGGATCTATCATATTACTACTGTAAACGGAGAAGTCGTAAGAGATGCATTTAATCTTTTCCGCAGTGTTCCGTTTTCAAGGTCATTGGTAGCATTTATTCAATGGTGGATTTGGTACGGTCATACGGTGATTATGCTTATGGCTGGTATTACCAGTATACCCATCTCTATGTATGAATCCGCCTTAATCGACGGTGCAAACAGCCGTCAAACCACATGGTATATTACACTTCCCCTGCTCCGTCCCATGATGCTCTTTATATTAGTTACTTCGATGATTGGCGGCATGCAGATGTTTGACATTCCTTTCCTGATCACCGATATGCGAGGTGCTCCCGATTTTAAAATCCGGACAACAACGGTGTATCAGTACAATATGGCTTTTCAGGGCCGGAACGACTATGCCTATGGGGCGGCAATATCCGTAGGGATATTTGTTATTACGATCATTCTGGCCTTATTAATATTCTTCTTTTTGCAGGATCGCAGTGATATAAAGAAACAGAAAGGAGGCGCAGTATGATGTCATCCCAAACAAGCCTTTTAATCAAACGCAGTATTGTGCATGCTATTATGATTTTCCTGGGGATCCTGGCGATTATTCCGATTTATCTGCTGCTCATCAATGCCACCCGCTCTACAGAACAGATCAACACAGGCATTTCGCTTATTCCAAGTACCAATGCAATGTACAATTGGCGAACCCTGACCAGCCGAGGTTTCCAGATATGGCAGGGATTCGGAAACAGTGCGTTTATTTCGACTTGTGCTACTGTATTAAGCGTTTATTTTTCTGCAATGACAGCCTACGGGCTCCATATCTATAAGTTTAGGGGCAGAGCTGTAATCTGGACAATTATTCTGATTATTATGATGCTTCCCGGCACGCTTACCTTTATCGGATTTTACCAGTTTATGGCCCGGCTGAAACTTTTGAATAGCTATATTCCGCTTATTATTCCGGGAATAGCAGCAGGGGCTACTGTATTGTTTGTCCGGCAGTATATGTCATCGATACTTTCCAAAGAACTTATTGATGCAGCGAGAATTGACGGGGCCGGGGAGTTTAAAACTTTTAATAATATTATTCTTCCGATTATTACCCCTGCTCTTGCTGCCCAGGCGATCTTTACCTTTGTGGGTTCGTGGAACAACTTTATTACACCATTTGTGCTTATTTCCAGTCAAAAGAAATACACATTGCCCATGCTGGTTCAGTCCCTTAGAGGTGATATTTACCGTGCAGAAATGGGGGCAATCTATCTGGGAATTGCTGTTTCGCTGATACCAATTCTTATTTTTTATTCGTTCATGTCGCGGTTTATTATCTCAGGTATTACCATGGGCGGAGTTAAGGAATAATACTGCAACAAAAACATTAATGAGAGGCCGGAACTATGGCAGATGATATGAATCGTGTTACTAATCCTGTCCTTACAGGGTTCCATCCGGATCCGTCAATTTTACGGGTTGGTGAATGGTTTTATCTTGCAAACTCAACTTTTGAATGGTATCCGGGCGTGGAACTTCACCGGTCCAGGGATCTTGCAAATTGGGAATCTTTGCCCTCTCCCTTAAATGAAAAACGGCTTCTTGATATGGAAGGAGAACGGAGTTCATGCGGGATATGGGCGCCTTGTTTAAGTTATTCCGATAATCTTTTTTGGCTCATTTATACCAATGTGCGGAGCTGGAATGCCGGTCCCTGGAAAGATTGTCCCAATTTTCTTACTACAGCTCCTTCGATAGAAGGCCCCTGGTCAGATCAGGTATTTTTAACCTGTTCCGGCTTTGACCCGTCCCTGTTCCATGATGACGATGGTAAAAAATGGCTGGTCAGCATGGAATGGGATTACCGTCAAAAGACCGTTCCCGAAGGATACCAATTTACAGGGATACTTCTTCAGGAATATAGTCCTGCCGAAAAAAAATTAGTTGGCGCTGTACGGAAAATTTTTAAGGGTACATCAATTATGTGTGTAGAAGGCCCTCATCTTTACAAGCGCAACGGATGGTATTACCTGCTTACTGCAGAAGGAGGAACATGCTACGGACATGCCGCTACTCTGGCACGGTCACGTTCCATTGAAGGCCCATACGAGGTACATCCTTCCAATCCGCTTATTAGTTCCCGGGACAAACCGGAACAATATCTGCAAAAAGCCGGTCATGCCAGTTGGTGCGAAACTCCCGACGGCAGGTATTATCTTGCCTATCTTTGCGGACGGCCATTGCCGGGAACAAAGCATTGTGTTTTGGGCAGAGAGACGTCCATATCGGAAATGGTTTGGCATGATGATTGGCCATACATAAAAGGAGAAGAAGGAACACGGCAGAATCATCCAACCAACACATTTGAAACACCGGTAAACCTTAATGAACCCGTTTCTGCAGACAAGAGCAAGATATATACTTTTAACAGCCCGGCCATACATAGTGATTTTAAAACCCTGCGTACACCTATGGATCCCCATAGTTTTTCTCTTGGTTCCAGACCCGGTTATCTCAGGCTTCGGGGGGGCCAGTCTCCTATCTCGACATACGGTCAAACTCTTCTTGCCCGCCGGCAGCAGGACTTTTCTTTTACAGCCGAAACCTGCCTGGAATTTTCCCCGCAAAGCTTTCAGGAACTGGCCGGACTTTGCTGGCGCTATGATGAACGGAACCAATATCTTTTCGCTCTGACTCATAACGAAAGCAGGAATGAAAACAAGGGCCGTGTATTATCTATTCTCTCGATGACAGCAGGCCAGTTTTTACATGAAGAAGGTCCTACTGTACCTGAAGGGCCGCTTTATCTTCGCCTTACTGTACGTGAACAACAGGGGAGTTTTAGTTATTCCACTGACGGTAAAACATATACCAATGCCGGTTCGGCGCTTGACAGTACTGTCCTTTCCGACGAGTTTGATTTTTTAGGGTTTACGGGAGCTTTTATAGGAATGTTCTGTGTGGACACGGCCATGTATAAGGCTGTTGCAGATTTCAAGTATTTTTCATATACACCTGAATAAACTTTAATTACGACCAGATTACCGGGAGTGCCCTTGTACCATCCGAAAATTCATGGTATTCTGTAAACGGTATGAATGAATTTGTCATCACCGCTACCAGGACAATGAAGTCCTACGCTGCCGGAGTAGCGGAAATTGTGGCAAAATACCCCAGTTTTGGTGCTTTTTCTTCTTCCATAAACGGTATTGATCTACTCACCACAGATTGTTTTGCAGACGGCGAAAAAGAAGTAGTCGTCAGTTCTTCCATACGGGGAAAGGATGTTTTTCTTTTTGCAAGCTGTGCAAGAAATGAGGCAGGGCTTAATGTAGATGAAGCTAAAATAGAATTGTATCATTCGGTGGATGCCATAAAAAGAGCCCAGGCTGCACAAATTATTGTTTTTGAACCGTATATGTCCTGTTCCCGGTCCGACCGCACAACACGGCGGAGTTCTGTAGGGCTTTGGGGTCACCTGAAAATTCTTTCCAGCCTGGGTGCCAAGCACTTTGTTACATACCAGCTCCACTCGGATAAATCCCAGGCTATGGTCGATCCCACCCGTTGTGTAATAGATGATATTCCTGCCATTTCTTTGCTTAAACTGCGGCTTTGTGATGTATATATAAAGAATCTGGAAACCTTAAACGGCAAAGTTCGGGATACCTGGGCTTTTTGTTCGGTTGATGCCGGCGGAGAAAAACTTGCCCGCCGTTTTGCCAATTCTTTTGGCGTACCCCTGGTCGTTGCCCATAAACAACGGGATTATTCCAGGCAAAATTCTGTTGAGTGTATCAACATACTTTCGGCCGAGCCAATAGAAGGTAAAGTAATTTGGATAGTAGATGATATGATTGATACAGCCGGGTCTGTGGTTACTCTGATTCAAACCCTGTCACGTATGAAGCCTAAAGAAATCAACCTAATGGCGATTCATCCGGTTTTTTCGCCACCTGTTGCCGAACGGTTAAACAGACTTTCGGAAGAAAAACTCCTTGGTCATATTATAGTTACAGATACGGTGGACTGTTCTGGCAATAAAGATATAGTTGGCTTGGAAGTCGTCCCTTCAGCAGGGCTTTCTGCCAAGGTGATCAGGACTATTGCCAGTAACGGTTCAATGGCTAAATTACTAAACGATTATTCTGCCGAAGAGTACCTTAGTTCCCCCAATTTGTTTAATTCATAAAAATTTTACGTAAAAAAAGCCCAAAAAACAAAAAAAATGTAATCGTTTGCATTTTTTTCTTGACAAACCGGAAAAAGTAACGGATTATTGAATTAACCTGAAACCATTTTAAAACTTTAGTTTTTGATGATGGCTCAACCAATTTTTAGGAGGTAATATGCTAATTGGTATTGATCCTGTTATTAGTCCGGATTTATTGGATGTGCTGTTTCGCATGGGTCATGGTGATGAATTAGTGCTGGCAGATGCCTTTTTTCCCGGTAATACTTTCAATTCAAGGGTTGTAAGAGCAGATGGAATCCGTGTTCCGGCGCTTTTACAGGGAATTTTGGCATTAATTAACCTTGATTCCTATGTTCCCAACCCTGTAATCATGATGGCGCCGGTTCCCGGAGACAGCCTTGATCCGGAAACGGAAAAATCCTTCCGGGGTGCTATAGATAAATACTGGCCCGAAACTCCGGCAATTGAACATATGGAGCGTTTTGCTTTTTATGAAAGGTGTAAAAAGGCCTATGCAATTGTAATGACCGGGGAAACGGTAAAATACGGAAATATAATACTAAAGAAGGGGGTAATTCCGGTATAAAACCATGTAAACGTTTACATGGTTTAAGGTCTGTGATATGAGTACAACAATAAAAGATGTGGCATATAAAGCAGGAGTTTCTACAGCTACCGTCTCAAGAGTATTATCAGGATATTCAACTGACCCCATAGGAGGGGTTTTTCGCCCTGTAGCGGAAAAAACACGGCTGCGTGTGATAGATGCCGCTAACAACCTGGGTTACAGGCTGAACTATACCGCTCGTGGACTAAAAACACAGTCAACCATGACGGTAGCTGTGGTTTTGCCGGAATTGTCCAATGACTTTTTTATGGATGTTGCAGAAGGGATTGAACAGGAATTGAATATATGCGGTTACACTATGCTTATTGCATCTTCGCTCAATTCAGTGGAAGAGGAAAAAAAGCGGGTTCTGATGCTGGCTGACCGTATGGTAGACGGCATGATAATTACTCCTTCGGGTACCCTGGGAGATCATATTCAGGCATTAGCCGATCGGGGAATGCCTATGGTTATGGTTGACAGAATTGTCGAAGGAACCAGCCTGGATGCGGTTACATCAGATAACGAAGGAGGAACTTTTCAGCTAACCAAAGCTTTGTTGTCGGACGGTTTTACAAGAATTGCCTTTGTCGGAGGGGAAATTACATATTCAACGGCAAGAGAACGGCTTTCGGGATTCAGCAGGGCATTGGCGGAAGCAGGAATAAAATTTGATCCTTCTCTTCTGTGTCTTGGCGGTATGGAGATGCATGACGGGTATGAGCATATGAAAAATCTGCTGCAAAAACCCAATCCGCCGGAAGCTATGGTAGCAGTAAACCTGCTGGTACATCTCGGGATTGAACGCTGCCTTTTGGATATGAAGGCAAAATACCCGGTAATTGCAGGTTTTGACGAAGCCTGGTTTTCCCCTTTTTTGCCGGCTTGCCGTTACACAGCAGCCCAGGATGCTGTCGGTATGGGGCGGCGTGCAGGACAACGGATTATCGAAAAGATACGGAAAAAAAGGGCGGGAAACGGAACCGGTACAGAAAATTCCGAAGAAAGGATCATTCGGCTTCCGGTAAAGATTAACCGTACAGTTCCGGTTATGCGGTAGTAGAATTTTATGAAATTGTATTTTGAAATAATTATTATTTATGGAGGATGATTATGGCAAAAAATCGTTATCGGGGAGCATATCCAAAAATCGGAATCAGGCCGACAATTGACGCGCGCAGAGGGCCGCTTAAAGTAAGGGAATCTTTGGAAGACCAGACCATGAACATGGCAAAAGCTGCCAAAGACCTGTTTGAAAAAAACTTGCGCTATTCCAATGGAGAAAAAGTAGAAGTAATAATTGCCGATACAACCATAGGCCGGGTTGCAGAAGCTGCTGCCTGCAGTGACAAATTCCGCAGGGAAGGCGTTGACATTACCTTAACTGTAACTCCCTGCTGGTGCTATGGCTCTGAAACCATGGATATGGATCCCTCCACCATTAAAGGCGTTTGGGGGTTTAACGGTACGGAAAGGCCCGGCGCTGTGTACCTGGCATCTGTACTGGCTGCCCATGCACAGAAAGGTCTTCCCGCTTTTGGCATTTATGGTCATGACGTGCAGAATGCCGACGACAAGGGAATCCCCGAAGATGTTCAGGAAAAACTCCTCCGTTTTGGCCGGGCAGCAGTAGCCGCCGCCACGATGAGGGGAAAAAGTTATTTGCAGATTGGTTCGATATGTATGGGTATTGCCGGTTCGATTATCAACCCTGAATTCTTCGAAGAGTACCTTGGAATGCGTGTGGAAAGCGTGGATGAAGTTGAAGTTATCCGCCGTATGGAAAACGGAATCTACGACGAAAAAGAATACCAAAAAGCTCTTGCATGGACAAAACAATACTGTAAAGAAGGGTTTGATAAAAACCCGCCCGAACTTCAGAGATCCAGAGCCGAACAGGATAAGGCCTGGGAATTTGTTGTTAAGATGATGTGTATCATCAAAGATCTCTTTAACGGTAATCCCAATCTTAAAGAGGAATTTGCAGAAGAAATGGCCGGGCACAACGCCATAGCCGGCGGTTTCCAGGGCCAGCGGCAATGGACTGATTTTTATCCCAACTGTGATTTTCCTGAATCCTTGCTCAACACTTCCTTTGACTGGGAAGGCGCCCGTGAACCGTATATTCTGTCAACAGAAAACGATACCTTAAATGCCGTTGGAATGCTTTTTGGGAAACTACTTACCGGAACAGCCCAGATATTTTCTGATGTCAGAACCTACTGGAGCCCTGAAGCGGTTAAACGTGCGACAGGTTATGATCTTGCCGGTGTTGCAAAAGAAGCAGGTGGGTTTCTCCATTTAATCAATTCCGGTGCATCCTGTATTGATGCAAGCGGAGAAATGAAAAACTCAAACGGAAAAGGTATTATGAAGCCTTTCTGGGAAGTATCTGAAGCAGACCAAAAAGCATGTCTTGATGCTACCACATGGAATGCGGCGGACTTCGGCTATTTCCGGGGCGGAGGTTTTTCTTCAAGATTTCTGACACGTGCAGAAATGCCGGTAACAATGAGCCGAATTAACATTGTAAAAGGTCTGGGGCCCGTGATCCAGATTGCCGAAGGATGGACGGTTAACCTACCAGATAATATTTCAGATATATTATGGAAACGTACTGACTATACATGGCCCTGTACATGGTTTGCTCCAAGGGTAACCGGGAAAGGCGCTTTTAAGACAGCTTACGATGTTATGAACAACTGGGGGGCCAACCATGGTTCCATTTCTTACGGACATATTGGTGCAGATTTAATTTCTCTTTGTTCAATATTGCGAATTCCTGTATGTATGCATAACGTACCGGAAGATCAAATCTTCCGGCCCAGTTTCTGGAATGCATTCGGAATGGACAAGGAAGCGGCAGATTACCGGGCTTGCTCTGTATTGGGACCGGCGTATAAATAAATAATGAACGGAGGTTGTGAAAGACGTGGAATACGCGATTGCGGTAATTGACATAGGGATGACAAACAAAAAAGTCGCCGTTTACGACGACAATCTCCGTCAGTTGGATGCAAAGTACAAAAACTTTGAACCAAAAATGGTAAACGGTCTGGAAACACATGATCTTGAAGGCATGGAAACATGGTTTACTGTTTGTTTAAAAGATTTTGCCGGCAAGTATCCGATTAAAGCCCTTTCCGTTACTACTCATGGCGCAACCTTTGTCTGTGCAGGGAAGGATGGAAAACCCGCTCTTCCCTGTGTGTTCTACACACATGAGCCGGGAGACGATTTTCACCGGCGTTTTTACGAACAATTCGGAAAACGTGAAGACCTGCAGGCGAGAACCGGAACTCCGGCATTTAAAGCAATGATAAATCCTGCAAAAGGTTTATTGTTTGCAAAAGAACAATTTAGCGATCTGTTTAAAAATACCGTTTCCATACTCCCCTATCCCCAATACTGGGGTCTGCGTTTTTCAGGAAAAACGGGGACGGAAAGCACATATATGGGTAACCACACCTACCTTTGGGATCATTTGAATAAAAACCTTTCTTCGGTGGCAAGGGATTTGGGAATCGCATCGCTGATTCCGGATAAATTATACAAATCCTGGGATATTCTGGGTACTATTACCGGCGAATTTGCAGAAAAAACAGGGCTTCCCAAAGAAACCATTATTACAATGGGAATACATGATTCCAATTCAGCACTGCTTCCCCATTTTGCCAAAAAAGGAGAGCAGGGCTTTATACTTAATTCCACAGGTACATGGTGTGTGATCATGAATCCAATGGAACAGTACGGTTTTGCTCCGGATGAACTAGGTAAGGTAGTGTTCTTTAATATATCTGCTTTCGGAAAGCCGGTAAAAACGGCAATTTTTCTAGGAGGACTGGAATTTGAAACCTGGTCAAACATCATTATGAAACACCATAACCGTACCGATGTTCCCGGATGGAATGAATCACTGTACCGCTCTATTCTAAAAGAAAAAAAGCTGTTTCTTTTGCCTGAACTAACTCCCGGTACGGGGCAATTCCCTTCTTCAAAGGCACGGGTTGTCGAGAACGAAAACGATTTTTTGTTTGATGGTATATCAAACAATATTCCCTCTTGTTTTGCAGATTATGAAACAGCTTTTGCATTGCTCCGTGTTTCCCTGGTAATGCAGACGCTTACGGCGCTGGAACGTGCAGGTTTACAAAAGGGTTATGAAATCTATACCGAAGGAGGGTTTCGGAAAGATCAATCATATAACAACCTGTTGTCTTCTTTTTTTCCTGACAACAATGTATTTTTAACCGACATTGCAGAAGCTACCGCTCTGGGAGCGGCTATGACTGCCAAGATGGCATTAACAGGAAAAAGTCTTTCGGATTTGGCGGCGGATTTTAAAATTGATTACCGGGAACTGGAAAAATTGGACTTTCCGGAATTAAACCTTTACCGTACAGAATGGGTAAAAAAAGCAGAAATGACGGAGAATTAGAATATGAGTAATTTTCTTGTAGAGATGAAGGGAATTGACAAACAGTTTCCCGGTGTAAAAGCACTTAATGATTGCAGTTTTAGGCTTAAACCCGGTGAAGTTCACGGACTTGTCGGCGAGAATGGCGCCGGAAAATCAACGCTTATGAAAGTCCTTTCCGGAATATACAGAAAAGACAAAGGAACTATCCTTGTTAACGGGGAAGACGTTGATTTTCACAACGCCAAGCAGGCTCTGCTAAAAGGTGTCAGTATTATTCATCAGGAACTTAATCTGATGAGGCATTTAACTGCCGCACAAAATATTTTTATTGGCAGGGAGCAAAAGAAAGGAATTAAAATTCTTGTCGATGACGGTGAAATAAACCGAAAATCTGCGGAACTTTTTAAATTAATCAATCTTAATCTTGATCCTGCAATTCAGGTTTCCAATCTGACTGTTGCCCAGCAGCAAATGATTGAAATTGCCAAAGCACTTTCCCATAATTCAGAAGTGCTTATAATGGACGAGCCGACTTCTGCTTTAAGCGAAAGTGAAATTGAAGAACTGTTTAAGGTAATCCGGAACTTCCGCGAACAGGGTAAAGGTATTGTCTATATTTCACACCGCATGGATGAGCTGCATCAAATCTGCGATACGGTAACCGTTATGCGCGATGGCAGGTATATTGCTACAACACCTATGAAGAATATCACCACCGAACAGATTATTTCGCAAATGGTCGGAAGGGAAATCTACGAAAGCCATCATCCGCACGGAGACACAATGCAAAATGAGGTTGTTCTTGAAGCTAAAAAATTGTGCCGCGGCCGGATGGTAAAGGATGTTTCGTTTGAACTTCATAAAGGAGAAATTCTGGGTTTTGCAGGCTTGCTTGGCGCAGGCCGCACTGAAACCATGCGTCTGATATTCGGAGCAGATAAAAGAGAAAAAGGCGAAATTTTTGTAAAAGGAAAACCCGAAAACATTAAGCATCCAAAAGATGCAGTGCGTCTTGGAATCGGCTATCTTTCCGAAGACCGCAAGCTTTTTGGCCTGGCGCTGAATATGTCGGTCAGGGCAAATACCGTTATGGCTTCGCTTGCAAAGTTTATCAATCCTTTGGGTATGGTAAATAATCAAAAGGAAAAAGAAACCACAAAAGAATATGTTAAAAAACTAAATACCAAAACACCTTCGATTGACCAACTTGCAAAAAATCTTTCCGGCGGGAACCAGCAAAAAGTGGTTGTCGGAAAGTGGCTGGTCAGAGACTGTGATGTTTTGATTTTTGACGAGCCAACCAGGGGAATAGACGTCGGTGCAAAAAGTGAGATTTATAAACTTCTTAACGAACTTTCCGACCAGGGAAAAGCGATCATAATGATTTCTTCGGAACTGCCGGAGATACTCCGCATGAGCCACAGAATTGTAGTTATGTGCGAAGGAAAGGTAACGGCGGTTATGAAAAACGAAGACAGCACTCAGGAAAAAATAATGTACTATGCAACCCTAAGGAACAATACTACTACAAAAGGAAGTGAGGTTTAACCCATGCTGAAAAATTTTAAATTTAATTCCAAAGCAACTCAAACAATTCTGGCATTTACAAGCTTGATTTTGCTCATTATTGTATTTTCAATTCTTACGCCGAATTTTCGCACCTATAGCAACATGAATACCATACTTCTGGCAACAGCGGTAAATGGAATTCTTGCGGTGGGGATAACCTTTATTATTATTACCGGAGGGATTGATCTTTCCATAGGCACAGTTATGACTTTCTGTTCGGTAATGTGCGCTGTTTTTATTACAAGGTTTCATTTTCCCGTCTTTATAGGGCTGGCATTAACCGTTGTTTGCGGTGCACTGTGCGGCTTTGTTAACGGTACCTTAATTGCGAAATTTAAATTACCGCCTTTTATAGCAACTTTGGGCATGATGAACATTACAAAAGGGTTAAACCTGATTATTTCCGGTATGAAGCCCGTTTATCTTACAGAAGTCGAAGGCTTTTCCAACATCGCTTTAAAAGTAATATTTGGAATTCCTTCCGGGGTTGTAATATTTTTTATTGCTGCAATTATTGCAGGTTTTATCCTTAGTAAAACAATACTGGGCAGATATACCTTTGCAATCGGATCCAACGAAGAATCGGCCCGTTTATCAGGTATAAACACAGATTTATGGAAAATGGGAATTTACAGTTTAAGCGGCGCGTTCTTTAGCATTGCAGGTATCGTAATGGCCAGCCGCCTCAGTTCGGCCCAGCCTGCCCTGGGGCCCGGTTATGAGATGGATGCTATAGCCGCAGCTGTAATCGGCGGTTCCTCGCTTTCCGGCGGAGAGGGCAGTATTTTGGGAACCATTATCGGAGCCTTTATTATTACGGTACTTACCAACGGTCTGCGTATTCTGTCGGTTCCCCAGGAATGGCAGATGGTGGTTACCGGCCTTATTGTTATCGGCGCCGTTTATATGGATATTGCACGCCGGCGAATTAAATAGGTTTTCGGCGGTATGACCGCAGAAAATAAACCATGAAGTTTTCATGGTATTTCATTATCCGAATGGAGGAAAAGATGAAAAAAACAGTGTTGTTGATTCTTTGTCTTGCAATTGTAGCAGGTATATTTATTGCCTGTTCACAATCCGGAGGACAGGCAAGCGGGAAAACCTATATTCCCCTGGTGTCAAAAGGATTCCAGCATCAGTTCTGGCAGGCTGTAAAGCAGGGCGCTGAACAAGCGGCAAGAGATTTCGATGTAGAAATCAACTTTATAGGTCCTGAAAGCGAATCCCAGGTTGACAAGCAGATGGAAATGCTTCAAACCGAACTGGGAAAGAAACCCGCGGCTCTGGGTTTTGCGGCTCTTGACAGTAAAGCTGCCATCCCGTTGCTCCAGCAAGCAAATATTCCGGTAATTGCTTTTGACTCCGGTGTCGACTCTGACATCCCCCTTACCACCGTATCTACCAACAATAAAAATGCTGCGGCCATGGCTGCGGATAAAATGGCAGAAGCAATTGGCGGAAGCGGTAAAGTGGCGGTTATTGTCCACGATCAAACCAGCCGTACCGGTATTGAACGACGGGACGGATTTCTGGAGCAGATGAAGTCAAGATACCCCGACATTGAAGTAGTTGACGTCCAATACGGCGGCGGAGATCACCTTAGGTCTGCCGACATCGCCAAGGCCGTTATTAATGGTAATCCTGACCTTAAAGGCTACTATGGTGCCAATGAAGGTTCGGCCATCGGTGTAGTCAATGCGGTAACAGAGCTTGGTATTGCCGGTCAGATTATTGTAATTGGATTTGACTCAGGCAAACTTCAGCTTGATGCTATTCGTTCCGGTCTTATGTACGGCGCTGTACAGCAGAATCCGGTCGGCATGGGATACAGAACCGTAGAAGCAGCTGTAAAAGCCCTTAAGGGTGAATCATTGCCCAATCACATTGATTCCGGTTTTGTTTGGGCTGACAAGGCCAATCTTGATACTCCCGAAGTTCAGGCTGTTGTTTACGAATAAGTTTTTTTAAAACAGCATTAACGGGCTCGCTTCAGGGCGAGTCCGTGTGCTGTACAGATTGCCGCTCCCAGGGCATCTGCCGCATGATCAGGTTTTGGGATTACCGGCAGTCCTAAAATAAGAGCTGCCATTTCCTGAACCTGTTCCTTATCCGCTTTCTTTACTCCAACTACTGCCTGTTTTATTTGATTCGGCGTACATTCTGTTAAGGGAAGATTCCGTTCAGCCATAGCCAGAGAGAGGACTCCCCGTGCCTCTGCCACTGCAATTGCGCTTGAAACATTTTTTCCAAAGTACAGTGTTTCCATGGAAGCTTCTGAAGGATTATAGGTGTCCAGTACGTTATTAATTTCACGGTAAATTTTAAAAAGCCGCTCTGCACGCGGCAAAGCAGCTTCTGTTTGAATACAGCCGTGTGCTAAATATTTTATACGGCTTTTTTCATAGTCAACTATACCCCAGCCGGTTGACGCCAGGCCGGGATCAAGACCAATGATACGTCTTTTCATTTTGGGTTGGCAAATTACTCGGGAGTAAAACCTTCGGGAAGAGCCATATTGTGATACACATTCTGGACATCGTCGTTTTCTTCCAGTTTATCTATCATACGCAATACCTTGGCAGTAGCGTCATTTTCCAGAGTTACTTCCGCTTCTGCAACCATGCTTACTTCAGCACTGAGCGTTTCAAAATTTTTGGCGCCAAGGCTTTCCATAACTGTTTCAAAATCTTCCGGGGCACTGGTTACTTCTACTATTCCTTCGTCTGCCGAAACATCTTCCGCACCGCCTTCCAGAGCAACTTCCATTACCTGGTCTTCGGTGTATTTTTCTCCGTCCAGATGAATTACTCCCTGCCGCTTGAAAAGTCTGGCTACAGAACCGGATTTGGCTAGTTCCCCGCCTCCCCGCGTAAGGATGTTTCTGACATCTGCCGCAACCCGGTTTTTATTGTCGGTGAGTACTTCTATAAGGAGCCCTACCCCTCCGCCTGCATAGGCTTCGTAGGTAAGTTCTTCATAATTAACGCCTTCCAGTTCTCCCGTACCTTTTTTTATTGCCCTGTCAATATTATCTTTGGGCATATTGGCGCCCCTGGCTTTTAAAACGGCAGTTCGTAACCTGGGGTTGCCATTAAGGTCTCCCCCGCCCATACGTGCTGCAATGGAAATTTCTTTAATTAATTTGGTGAATATCTGGCCCCGTTTTGCATCTGCGGCGCCTTTTGCATGTTTAATAGTTGCCCATTTACTATGGCCGGACATAACTACTCCTTCCTCGCGAATTTCACTTAAACAATGAATTTAAAATGAGACAAGAAACTGTAAGAAAACAAGGGATAATCATGTTCATGGAAAATCCCCTGTTTTGAATATAACTAACGGGTTTCCCACTTACTCCTGGAAATTGCCTTTTCAACTGAATCCCGAATCAGCCTTTCGTACCATTCGTAATTAAACGGCTGTTTGGTCCTGACCACTGGTTTTAGGGTAAATTGCAGCTGATCATTGCAGGCTTCGCAGATATCCCTATTGGCCACGTGAAAATAACTCCGCTGATTAATAGCTGTGGTAATATCCTTGTGGCACACATCACATTTAAGGCTCTTCATGTCAACTCCTCATCCTGAAGAATAATCAAATCTAATATTAAGAAGTTTACCTCATTTATCAAAAAATGTAAAGTACTTTATGGAGAAAAAAAATCCCTTTATCATTGCAGAATTGGGTTCTTCTCATGGAGGGGATATAATAAAGGCAAAAGAGCTTATATCCGCTGCTGCGGAAGCCGGGGCTGACTGTGTAAAATGCCAAATTATTTTTGCAGATGAGATTTTACATCCAAAAACCGGCAAAGTTAAGCTTCCCGGAGGTGATATTCCTCTGTATGAGGTCTTTAAAAGTCTGGAAAAAGACGAAAACTTCTACAGAGAGATGAAAAATCAGGCTGAACTATGCGGAATTCAATTCCTGGCAACCCCTTTTGGCCAAAAAAGCGCTAAATTATTGAAAAAATTGAATCCAACCGCAGTCAAAATTGCCTCTCCGGAGCTGAATTATACCGATTTACTGAAGGAAATAGGATCCTGGGGGCAGTTAATATACCTTTCTACAGGGGTTTCTACTCTGGGAGATATTGAGGAGGCGGTGGGGATCCTTAATAAAGCCGCTTTTGAGAATTCAAAAACTTCAATAATCACCCTGCTTCATTGCGTTACTGCATACCCTGCACCGCCTGAAAATTACAATCTACGGGTACTGCCCAATCTTGCTGGTATTTTTGGCACTGAAGCAGGAATAAGCGATCATTCTCTTAATCCGGTTCTGGTTCCTGTTCTGGGATATTCTATGGGAGCAGTGGTCATCGAAAAACACTTTTGCCTTTCCCGCAATGATCCGGGTCTGGATGACCCGATAGCACTGGATCCAATAACATTCAAACAAATGTATACAGCATTACATAGAGCAGTTGGCCTGGAAACAGATCAAATAATTAAGGAAATGAAGGGCGAATTTGGTTCTGAACTGGTAGAAAAAACCCTGGGAAACGGCGTAAAAACCCTCTCGGCTTCGGAAAAAACCAACTATGGCCGGACAAACAGGTCTGTCCATGCCCTGCGGGACATTGCTGAAGGAGAAACCATAAAACCGGAAATGATTGCCGTCTTGCGTACCGAAAAAATACTCCGCCCCGGTCTTCATCCCCGGTATGAAAGCGCCATTTTAGGCCGAAAAGCCCGGAATACTATTCCGGCAGGGGAAGGTGTTCGCTTTCAGGATGTTTGAAACCATTGAAAAAAAATCAAAATTTGGTTATTATTTATAAGTATCTGTGAAAATTCTTATTTTACGAAGTATCAGGGGGAGGCAAGTGTTATATGGCTAATGCACCAGCAGGTGCGGCACAGTATTTAGCCCGGTTTAGTGAACAAAGCATTTCTTGCAGTCCGTATGCCCTTGCCAAGCTGGGGGTTGATCGCAGCCGCTGTTCGCTGAAAATCGAAGATTACATGATACTCTGCATACCCTTTCAATTCGGCTTTAAACGTTCGCTTTTTATTGCTTCTCTTTCAAAGCAGGAACTGGTTTTTTTTCAAAAATATGTCAACAATATTGCCAATCTGTCTATTTCCTTTCTAAGGCCCGGTAAAGCCGAGCCGTTAAATTTCTTTATTCGCTGTACATTAACCCAGATTGGTCAAATGAAAGATAAGGAAAATGTTGGACTCTTTGTCGTTGATTATAAAAGCACCCCGGATGAACTGGTAAGGATACTGGGAGGATTTCTTGAATTCCAGGACAAACTTCGCTTTCAGTACGATGATTATTCTAAAAAAGTGATTCGGGTTACTCCGGAAGCGGCAAAAATTTTGGGATACAATATGTTTGCAACCGTTGCCGACGGAACTCCCAATGGCCGGCGTATTCAGGTTGTAAATTTCCACAGCAAGATGATAGAACAGTTGGAAGCTGCAGGGGCTCCGGTACGTGTGCAGGGAACAAAGGTAGACTACCAGCTTTTCTTTAAGAAATTCCGTATTGCGGCTTCCGGTACTGTAGAGACCGCAGTTCAGCTACCCCAGGGTATTATCAGAACCGTAGTAAATATTAATTTTAGCCCGGAACTTGTGGAAATAATTGACGATTACTGGTTAAGTGTCCAAAATGTACCTCCGCAGCAGGCAGTAAAATAATGCCGTTTATTGAGCCGAAGGTTCTTAAAGGGTTTCGGGATTTTCTTCCCCTTCAGGAATTAACCCGCCGCAGCATGATCGAAAAGATCGAAAATTCTTTTCGATCTTTTGGTTTTGTTCCGATTGACACTCCTGCATTGGAATATGCGGAAATACTCCTGGGCAAGGGCGGCGGCGAAACGGAAAAACAAATATACCGGTTTACCGATCAGGGCGGAAGGGATGTTGCATTGCGTTTTGATCTTACGGTTCCTTTTGCCCGTTTTACGGCCGAACACCGCGCCGGCCTTATCCTTCCATTTAAGCGTTATCACATAGCAAAAGTCTGGCGCGGAGAAAATACCCAGCGCGGACGATACCGGGAATTCACCCAATGTGATTTTGACATTGTGGGAAGCGACAGTGTTGCCGCAGATTTTGAAATACTCCTTATTATGTATAAAACCCTGCACATACTCTGTAATGATTTTACGGAAAATAATAATATTACCGGCAGCAATACAATCAGCATACGAATAAATCACCGTGGACTCTTTAACCGGTTTTTGGCTTCGTTGGATATTGGGGAAAAATCTGCGGAAATACTAAGGCAGGTGGATAAACTGGCCAAAACTGGCCGCGATGCCGTTCAGGAACAGATTGAACAGATTATAGGTAAAGATAAAAGTAATAAGATTCTTGATTACATTTCCCTTGGACAAAATGATGGCTTTGATACAGTGTTGGAAAAACTTAAGGAAGCAGCCGGCGAAGATAACGATATAGAACATTTGCGCAAACTTCGCAGTTTTATGAAAGATGCCGGTGTTGCAGATAGTTTTTTTCTGGACCCGTCTATTACCCGCGGACTGGATTACTATACCGGGATTGTCTATGAAACATTTCTAAACAAGCTGCCTGCCATAGGATCAGTTTGTTCGGGAGGCCGTTACGACAACCTTACCGGAGTTTATTCAAAGGAGCAGGTTCCCGGTGTCGGTTCTTCCATTGGACTGGACAGGCTGCAGGCGGCGCTGGAAGAATTGGGTCAGATAAACCAGCATTGCGGCTATGCGGATGCAGCTATAATTTGTACGGAGGCAGAAAATGCAGGAAAAGCACAGAAAGCTGCAGAATGTTTCCGCAAACAGGGCATAAGCTGCGAAGTATTTTTTGAATCAAAAAAAATTACCCAACAGTTTATGCTTGCGGAAAAAAAAGGAATACCCTGGGTAATAATTCCGGATTATGGAACGGAGCGCTTTACCCTGCGAAACATAGGCAGCCGTGAAGACCGTGAAAATATTGATCTTGAAGAGGCTGTCTCCTTGATCAAACAATAAGCCCGTTCCATTCCCTAACGGCTTCTTTAAATGCGGCGGAAGAAGCACGAATTATTTTTTCGTCTACACAATAGGCAAAACGTATCCACCCCGGGCCGGCAAAGCCGCTTCCCGGTACTCCCAAAATCAGGTGCTTTTTCAGGCATTCGGAAAAAGAAACATCATCGGTAATTGACCGGCCGTTTGATTTTCTTTCGGGAACCTTTACAAAAAAATAAAATGCGCCTTCCGGCTGTGCATACCGGAGTCCGGCATTGTCCAGAACTTCTTTAAATGCTGATCTTCGCCGGTCGTATATTGTTACATCTGCTTTTTGATCCTGTAATTCCGCCACAATCCGCTGCATTAAGGCAGGAGCGTTTACAAAACCCAGTACCCTGTTTGCATAGATAAGCGCATTCAGCAGATCTTCTTTTTCGCTTAACTGCGGACCTGCTGCAATATACCCAATCCGTTCTCCCGGAAGAGAAAGACTTTTGGAATAGGAAGTTACAACAATGGATTCTTTATAAGCTGAAAGTACCGGCGGTACGGTTATGCCGTTGTATACAATTTCCCTGTAGGGTTCGTCTGCTACAAGGTAGGGGAAGCGGCCGGTCTTTGTCCCGTGAATACGCAGCAGTGCTGCCAATGCCGTAATGTCCTGTCCGGTATACACTTTGCCCGTCGGATTGTTGGGTGAATTGATTAAAACCGCAGCTGTTTTGTTAGACAATGCCTTTTCTATCTCATTTATATCCAATGAAAAATCCGGAGTTGTTGCCGCTTCTGTTAATGTTCCTCCGTGGTTTTTTATATAATTGCGGTATTCCACAAAATACGGTTTTGGGACAATTACTTCGTCGCCGGGATTTAAAATGCTTTTAAACACAACATTTAAGCCGCCGGCAGCTCCTGCCGTCATAGTAATATTGGCCGGCGGAACAATGCATTGATGGTCGGAGGAAGCTTTCTTTGAAAGCGATTCACGGACTTCGGGATATCCGGCATTGGGCATATAACCATGCTTCCCCTTTGTTTTTCCGGACACATCATCTTCCGCCATGCGTAAAAAAACATCCTTAAAGGCATCTGGCGGTTCAAGATCGGGATTTCCCAGGGAAAAATCAAAAACTTTATCAGCGCCGTATTGTTTTTTAAGCTCGTTTCCTTCTTCAAACATCTTTCGAATCATGGAAGAGGAAGCAAGCGCTTCCTTTATTGCCAAGGCTATTGCCATAATTACTCCTTATGGATAATCTACATAAAATGAAAGATATTTCCAATACAATACCAAGTTTGGCGGAATGCCTTACTTATGCCGGCGGGACCAAGTACATGGTTGTTAAAGAAGGCGCCTTTGCCGAGCTTCCGCAGGTTCTTGGTTCTTATTTTTGTGAAAATAACAGCAAAAAATGTTTTACCGCCTGTTTTTCAGATAAAAACACGTATACCGCAGCCGGAAAAGCCGTGCAGGAAATACTGCAAACAGCAGGGATTCCTGTGGCGGAAAGCTATATTTTTGAGGACGATATCCATGCAGAGTATAAACATGTAGAAAAAATTAAAGCGATACTAAAAACTGTTCAGGAAAAAGCCGAATACGGAACACAAGCAATACTGGTACCTGTTGCCGTTGGTTCCGGAACTATCAATGATCTTGTTAAGCGTGCCGCTGATGAACTCTCCCTCCCCTATCTTTGTATTCCAACGGCTGCTTCTGTAGACGGTTATACGGCATACGGCGCGGCACTGCTTAATGAAGGATTTAAGCAGACCATGTCTTGCAGAGCGCCAATAGCGGTAATAGCCGACAGTACTGTCCTCTCTGAAGCTCCGGCATATCTTAGTTCATCAGGTTTCGGTGATCTTGCAGGAAAGATCATAGCCGGTACAGACTGGATTATCGCAGACCATGTTTTTGAATTGGATGGCAAAGGAGAGCTCGCTCCCGGTACTGCTCCTATAGAAAATATTGCATGGTCAATGGTACAAAATCCCCTTAAGAACAATCTTGTTTCTTCGGTAAATGCTGTAAAAGGCGACAAAGATGCGGTAAAGATCCTCTTTGAAGCATTGGGAATAACCGGGTTTGCCCTGCAATACATGAAAGATTCGCGTTCCGTCTCGGGCTGCGAACATATGTGGAGTCATGTTTGGGAAATGGAAGAGCTTTGCATGGATGGTATCCCTGTTACGCATGGGCACAAGGTAACAATAGGTACCCTTGCAGGGGCCGCCTTTACCGAATGTCTCTTTAAGGAAAAACCTCCGCTCAATAAAACAGTTCCAAACTGGGCCGAACGTGAAGCTGTTGTACGCAATACTTTTGCAGCTCTGCCTCAAATTTTGCCATTGGTACTAAAAACGACTCAAGATAAATTCATCGGTAATACTGACAAGTTAATAAGGCTCAGAGAGGGAATCCTTGATAATTGGGATAACATGAGAAACGATGTTTTTAAAAAACTTCTCCCTTATGCTGAGTTACGATCACTTCTGAAAGATGCCGGTTGTCCGGTAAGACCGGAAGCAATTAACCTGACCCGTGAACGGGTTATACGTTCTGCATATAAAGCCCATATGATACGCAAGAGATTTACCGTATTGGATCTTGCTTTTGAACTTGGTATTTTTGATACGGTTCTTCAAAAAATGGAAATGTCAGATTATTTTGGCTAGTATTCCTGACTGCCGCCTGGTATTGCGAAAAACCAGCCTGATTGATTTTCCCGGCCTGATAAGCGCTGTACTTTTTTTTTCCGGTTGCAACCTTCGTTGTCCCTGGTGTCATAACCGGGAATTGGTATTGGGCAATAATGTAAACGATGATTATATCAGTCTGGAACTTGCTTTAACGCACATAGAGAAACGGCGTAACGTACTGGGCGGCGTTGTTTTAAGCGGCGGTGAACCGGCATTATTTCCTGATTTGGGTCTTTTGATAACGCGCATAAAATCATTCGGTTTAAAGGTAAAACTTGACACCAACGGTCTTTTGCCCGGTGTGTTGGAATCATTAATCTGTTCGGAAAAAACCCGGCCGGATTATATCGCCATGGATTTAAAAACATCTCCTGATCGATACAGGGAATTGTTGCCGGTCAACAGCGTTTATTCTGTTGTAAACGGTGAAAAAACCAACAATCCCGGTGAAGCGATAAAACGAAGTATTACACTTATCCGTTCCTCTGGCATTAATCATGAATTCCGCAGCCTGACATTGCCCTCGCCGCCTGATAATAAACAAAAACCATTTTTTGATGAAAATGACAAAGCAGTTCTGGCAACATTGGTTGGCAGCAGCCAGTGGAATATCAGGCCTTTTGTGCCGGGAAATTGCGTGGATCCGTCATGGGACGCCCTGTAGTTGTGGAATTTTTATCGGCGATAAACGGCGGTGTGCATTTCTACATTAAAGGTCTTGAGTACACATGTGCTTTTACCGTCAAAAAGACCCGTTTTTGTAAGGACATTCTGGAGATTTTCGACAACATCATGGGAAACAATAGTATCACAAAGTTCTCTTGAATGTGATTCCATAGACTGTTCATTGTCAAAACCTGAGTAATTGCGCATTTCAAGATAATTATGAGTTGCCCCGCGGGCGCCGTTTTCCAGTGCAGTTCTGCGGAATACCTCTACTTCTTCTTCCTTTCCAATAAAGAAAAGTCCGTATGTATTAATTGTTTTTTCCTCGTGGACAGACCTGTGCCTGTTGGATCCAAGCCTCCGCCAGTCGCTCGAACCGTGGACTTCGTCCAGTGCAGCGATAACCTGTTCCATTGTCGCCGCATGGGTCCTCTTTCCCTGCCTAATCCGCAAGTTTACCACCGGTGCATGGACAAAGAGCTTGTATAAAAAACCCTGACCGGGAACATCAAGACGGGCACGGGGAATAAGGGTTTTTTCCACAAGCTCCGCATCTGAACGCGGAACAACAAGCCAGAGAATCTCCTTTTCTATAGGAATTGTTATCCTTAATAACCCCAGTTTGTCTCTGACACCCATACCGGTACCAAAAAAAACAACCGGTACACAAACACCCAATTCAAGCATCGTTCTGGCAAGGGAATTCCCGGAGCCGCGGGGAACAATGCAGCTTATAAGGGCGTGTTCCTCATACTGGAGTTTGTCTGCGTTCCCGCAAACTCTTGTTAATTTTTCGATGTCGAAAGAAAGCGGAGTTCCCCGGCGGAGATCTATGTGCTGCGCCAGTATACAGCCTCTTCCGCCCATTTTAAGATCCGTCGTTTCGGTAATACGGTGCATTATTCCTTCTTCAAATACTGAAGGAACATAAAACCGGTAAATAAGCGCTCTTCTTTCTTCAAGCCTGGTACCCGGACGCAGTCCGAGAATGCCCTGATGATCAACCAGCGACATTTGTTTGGCATGCTGGACAAAAACTTCGGGTATGGCAAGGTCTTTAAGGCATTGATCCATGGTTTTGGCAATATTCATGTCAGCAACACAGATGATGCCGGAAAGCTTATTCTGCATAACCACCTCTTATTGCCCGTTTCGATTTTACATTGTCGATAATTCCCGACACCAAAATCGCAATGATAGGAAAAACGCTCGCTGTTGCTACAATGCCGAAAGCACCATCCGCCCGCAGTGAGTCGCGTCCCAGCCCAAGGCCGGTTGTAATAATGATTGGAACAGCTATGGGACCTGTAGCAATTCCCGCAACATCCCACGCTATCGAGGAGAAATCCTCCGGTGCAATAATTGTCAGTACCAACGCTATCACATAACAAGGTACAAGTATCCAGGTAAGATGAATACCTCCCGAAGGGAGCATATTGCTGAAAAGCACCCTTGCAAAACCGACAGCCATGCCGCAGCCTACACCGATGGCCGCTATCATAATCAATTTTGATCGTTTGAAAGTACCTGTTGTCATTTCCTCAACGGTAACGGCAGTAACGGCAAGGGCAGGCTCCGCAAAGATCGCAAGAAATCCCAAAAAGAACACGATTACCAAAATAACCAGATAAGCGCCGGTAATGCCGAAATTGGCAAACAAGGCGCGTTCAACGGGAATATGGGTATAAGTATTACCGGAAAGCATCCCTGGAACAAATTTTTGCTGAGAAGGTCCTTTTTCCCCTGGTATCCAGATATAGGTTTCCGGCCCGTCTTTTCCCGGAACAGTTATAAACGAATGAGTATCAACGCCTTTAAGCGTTACCGCTTCATTGACATGGGATGTTTCCGAATAAGTGTGCCTGAGGGAACTGCCCGCCTGCGAGCTTAGAGCGGTAATGCCCCCGGTCATTCCAATGTTAAGTGCAAACATTCCAATTGTGGCAAATACAATTCCCAGAACGGCTACGTCAATGTTGAGTATCCTTTCGCGGGCAATCAGGGCAATGGCAATGATCAGTGCAAGGGCAAGCGGCAGTACCGCCAGCAATGCAGCGTGAAAGAATTCCAAAAGGGATCCTAAGCTGAATACAGCCGCTTCATCCTGTATCTGTCTTATGCCCGAAGATTGATTGAGGAAATTCCTGGAATAGTCTTCGTAGGCAAGATCACCGGAGCGAATCGCCTCTTCAGCCATTTTTACCAGTTCCTCTGTGCTTCCTGCTATATAGATCGCTTTTGTTCGTTGTTCTGCCTCGCCGGAAAAGAAAGTTGCCGCATCGGAAGGCATGGGTACTTTTGGTCCAAGTAACGCCGCCAAAAACAAAACACTTGCCACAGGCAGCGCCGAAGCCAGAGTAACCAATCCCAGCCCGGAACTGTTTGCACTTTTTCCTCCGATCTTTGCCACACCAAGACCAAGCGCCAGTATGATCGGTACGGTAACCGCTCCGGTTGCCGCGCCCCCCGCATCCCAGGCAAGATTTACCACCGGGCGTAAAATCGGGTTTTGATCAAATACGCAGCTGACAACAAGAATAACCGGAATAATAATAAATACCGGCGGTTTAAACGCCCAGCCGAACATGAAGCGGAACACTCCCAGTACAACCGATAGACCCACTCCTATTGCAATTGCAGCCACGAGCCAGGAAGTGCCGCGATTGAGTAAAAGGTATAACAATGGTGCATTCCATGCCGGGATAATGCTTCCCTGGTGCTGCAATACGGCAACTGCCGGTTCCGCAAGAGTTGCTGCAATACCGATCACAATGGAAAAAACCGCAATCCCTGCGCCTCCTATTTTTGACGGCAGTCTCATTCCGCATTGTTCTCCAAGCGGCATAATCCCCAGAAAAAGGCCTTCCAGAAAAAACGACAAACCCAGAATCGCTGCGCCCACACAAAAACCAACCGATAATGCATTTTCCAGCGGCGCCCGTAAGACAAAATATTGGACAATAACCAAAAAGACGCTGACCAGCAGCACCGCACTGAATTGTGGTTTTACCTTTGACAAGGCATAGGTTCCGATCAACGGTAACATCTGTCTGGGAGGCAGGACAATCTGCGGTTTTGGAAGTAATGTATTTTTTATTTTTTTTAGTAACTCCACACAAAAGCCCCGTAACCTACAAAAGAATTCGGGATATCCTCGCCATTTTCCATAGAAACATCTGCGCTGGTGCTGTAGGAGATAAGTTTTCCGGCGCTGTTAGCGTTGGCGCCGGATTTTTTATTTAACCGGACTTCTTCTGCAAAGCCCATAACACCCAAAACTGCTCCGGCTGAACAGGAAGAACATTCTTTATCTGCCCGTTCCAGTACTGTTTTGGGATCTCCTGCTTCGACGGCATCGATAAAACGTTTGTCGTTTATATTCTTTACCCAGTCAAGAGCTTCCTTGCCAATACCTTTAGGGCTGAATCCATAATTGGATCCGTAATGTGTTAAATCGGTAGAACCCAAAACAAGGAGTTTCCTATCCAAAGAAACGGCGGTTTTGGCCAGAGTTTTTCCCGCTTCAAAAGAAACCATATCTGCAGGAAACCTCAGCCAAAGAAGCCGGGCGTGCGGAAAAAAATATTTTATCATGGGAAGAAGGACTTCGACAGTATTATCGTTATACCGGTCTTCTGTAGTCTTTAAGCCGGGGATATTTCGAAGACCGACAATAAACTTTTTGCGCAGTTCATCATCTGTTTCCAGGTTTCCCAAAGGAGTAGAAACGGCGTCTTCCATCATAATTAGACAGGGCGCATTACCGGGTAAATGGCCTCCGATAACAGCCACAGTATCGCATTGGTCAGAAAGTCCGGCAAGAGCTGCAACAGCCTGAGCGGCGATATTTCCGGAATAATACCATCCTGCATGAGGGGCAACGGCAGCAAAAATCCCGCTAGTTTTCAAAATTTCCGGCCTAGCAATGGCAGATTCTTTGGATCCGGTTGTTTTTTTATCCAAATATTTATAGCTGTTAAGAAAATCATCAATTTTTGAAGTATTTTGAGGATACCAGCCCGGCGGAAGGCAGGATTTTCGCAAATTCATCATTTTAATCTAGCAGAAAAATAAAAAATCGTATATAATAAGGCAGTGAGGAAAAAAGTGAGGAATAAAATCCCGGCTTTTATTGCGTTGTTTTGCATCCTGATATATGCAGGTTCTTTGGTTTATGGGGCATACCGTGTGTATCGCAGCGTTGTTAGCCAAAGGGAACTGGCCGTCAGAGAACTTGAAGGAATCCAATCCCGGATAACCCAAAGCGGTTCCGGTTTCTTTACTGATGCCTTCAGGGATGATATCCATAAACAATTGGGGGAATGCAATGCCCTCCAGGGGATAATTGTCACCGGATCCCAGGGTAATCTTGATTTTGAAAAAAAACCAGGCGCTGTAATTCGCAGGGATCCCAATCCCAGTTTTATTCCGCGTTTTGGACATTATTCGCTTCAACCCAGACAAGTTGATATATCCGGCTTCAGGAATGTTAATATTCATTCAACATATAATGCCATTAATTTCACATATCTTGTTCATGTTTTGCGCCAGACCCTTATTGCAATTTTGGGCGCCCTTATTCTTTCCTTCCTGACAATGATGATCACAATACTCAGATCCCGCAGTAAAATATATGCCGGAACATCTTTTACCGAAGATGGTGAAAGCGCAGAAACCGGCAGTATGGATTATTCACCGGAATCTGATTTTTCTGAAAGCACGGATTTTTTATCGGATACAGATTCATCTTCACAGGATGACTCTTTTGCGGAATCTGATTTTTCATATTCCGATCCTTTTGACGAACAGGAATCTGATACGAGCGGTGAATTTACAGAAGATTATCCGGATGATTTTTCCATGCCTGAAGCTGAACAGACAACTACCGAAAGTTCCGGCGACCTGGACGATGATTTTGATATTCCCGACTTTGATGATTTTTCCGGCTCTGAACCGGCTCCTTCCGGCGATGACGATTTCCATTTGGATGATTTTCTTGATGAAGAAGACCTTTCGCTTCCTGTACCCTCCGCTGAGGCTGAAGAAGATACAGACGATTTTTCTCCGGATAGTGAAAGTACGGAAGAATCATCTTCAGTACCGCCCAGTCCAAACGGCCTTTATTCCCCCCGCAGTAATTTGGGCTGGGAAGCATATACACAGGACAGGCTTGCCTCGGAACTTCACCGATGCGCTTCATCGGAACAGGACCTTGTGGTACTCCTTATGGAATGTGCAGACGGTGTAAACTGTGACGCAAAACTTTACAAAAAAATAGCCGATGAAGCGATAGAATTGTTTAATTTACAAGACTTAACGTTTGAATACGGGAACAGCGGAATTACCGTTATTATTCCCAATGCAGGCCTGGAACAGGGTATCAGCAAGGCAGAGTCATTCCATGCACGGCTCTTTAATACCTGTTTTGATTCTTTACATTCCAAGAATGATTTTCTTACCGGTATCAGTTCCCGTTCGGGCAGGCTTATTGAAGCAGACAGGCTTTTACTGGAAGCAAAAAAAGCACTGGAAAAAGCAAAGGTTGATCCCGGTTCGCCCATTGTTGCATTTAAAAGCGATCCCGAAAAATACCGTGAGTATGTAAAGAAAAGTGCTTTAGGGGATTAAGGTGTATGTAGAAAAAAATCCCTGTTGCGAAGCAGCCGTGTGGATGTTAACTGGGAAAAAATAAAAAGATACGGCTTACCATTAACCGATGTTAAACATCTGCCGTCTTCTGTAATATCTCCTGTTTTGAATTCCAGTGACGATCCGTCCCCCAATTCCATCCGAAATAAGGCAACAGCGGGAAAAGCATTGTTTATTTCTTCCATACTTTCCTGTTGCAGAGGAATTATATCTTCTCCCTGGGCTTCCAGGATTGCACGTATCCAATTTTCGGTTCTGGTTTTTTCGACTTCTGTAAAACTGCCATTGCCGCCGGCACTTAGAAGCCAATTATCACCGCCGCGGGTTATTGTGTAGTCCTCATACGGAACCGGTGATATTTCTTCTCCCGTTCCGTAATAATCCTTAAAGTGAACCAGAACACGCTGAACCTGGGCAACGGATTTTTCGTCAAATAGCTTCAGGTTTAACCAGGAATTTTGTTCTCCGTTAACATAAGCACTGATAAGTCTGTCTCCGCTCCTGAATTCCTGCTCTCCGCGCTTGCAGAGAAACACAGCCCTGCCGGTAGAATCGTCTTTTCCTATCAGCAAGTCCAGAAGGGGAAGTCCTCCTCCGCCCCGTATTACAAGCCGTGTGGAGCCGTCAAGTCCCAATTCGGCATGACTTCTGCTGTTTGAACCCCTGCGCGGAAAAGCTCCGCGGGTACTAATAAGCCTAAAAAGATCATCTACCCTGGCCTGCCTGGCAGGAACATCGACCGAACCAAAAGGAACAACCCAGACGCCGTTTTTAAAGACTATCTCCAGCCTTTCTTCCCCGCGGAATATTTCAATTCTGTCTGCTTCGTCCCGTGCACCGGCAGGAAGCCATGTAAAACGTTCGTTACGGGCATTTGTACGTGCCGGATCAAATACTATTGTCAGAATAAATATTATGGCCAAAAGAGCGGCCAGCGATCCAAGCAGTATAAGTTTCTTTTTATAGGGCATTATTATGTTCCTTTTTTCGGCTGCGTTTCATGATTCTGAAAATTCCGTAAATGACAATTAAAATCGGTACGATAAAGATATTAAGTATACGGGAAAATGCAATTATACCGGCACGTTTTCCTTCATCGGAAATACGGTTAAGACGGCCTGTCCCTCCCTGCCTGTTTCTGATTCCTACGATGTCATCGTCTTTTCCCAGCCAATCTGCTGCCTTTAGCAGAAAATTAAGATTGGCGTTTGCCCGGACCTGGTTATATTCAATAAGCGGGCTTACAATATCAACATCTCCCAGTACAATAATTCGGGATTCTTTTGGTTCGGAAGGCATGGGGGGAAGCTCATCTTCGACTTCTTCAAGAACATCATCGATCCATTCAACTCTTGCACGTTTGGGTTTATCCACACCTTCAAACCAGCTTGGAAAAACACCCTCAAGCGATGCCGCCAGGATTTTTTCTCCCATGGTTTCTTCCGCACCGTAAGAAAACAAACTGCTTTCTTCCACCCGCAGTATATAATGATCTTTCATTAGCCATGCTTCAGGAGAAGATGTAAAAAGTATTTCTCCTTTTACCTTTCCTGTTTCAGGGAGCGTAAAAGAAAGCGGACAAGCCCAAAAAAGATCGACTCCTTCAAAAACTGTAGTAAGGGGATGATTTTTGTTTCCCCGGTCTTCCATTACTGTAACCCATGGCGGATAACGTATAAGTTTAAGCTGCTGGGAATAATCACGATACGGTACAGGAATGGACGCTTTGTCCATAACAAGACCTTGCTCCAAAGTAATTCCGTAATAAGAAACCATGGATAAAAGACCTATATCGTTTTTAAGACGGCCTTCCCATGTGTCAAAAAAATCAACATCCACACTTTCCAGACCAAAGAATACACGGCCTCCCAATTGAATATAACGATCTATGCGGTACAGGCTATATTCATCAAGTTCTTCTGCGCCGCCAAACACAAAAAGCACCGGCAAGGTGTCGGGGATTTCTTCTCCGGGACGCAACTGTACTACGGAATAACCCGCACCGGTAAAAGCATAATTAAGGTAGCTATAATACTCGCTCCATGTTTTTTGCGGTTCAGGAGCAATAACTCCCAGTTCCCGGCGTTTCCCGCTGACAAGGGAACGTATACGGCTTGTAACATCGTATTCCAGAGTATCCAGGGAATAAACCCATGTCAGAACTTCAAAATTGTTAAGATATTCAATAACTATTCCGGAAAAAATAATGGAAAAACTTGCTTCATCCTGGCCTACATTTTGAAGCTGTTGGGGAATTAAACCATAACGTTCTGCTTCCGAAAAATCAGTTCCCGGGTCTTTTATTGTTACCTGAATTTTTCCGCGGGAACGTGCTTCATATTCACGCAGCAGATCGGTTATTTCCGAAGAAGTCGGATCAAACGAAAGCAACTTGGCGGAACGATAGTAAGTTATTCTTACATTCTCATCAATTTCGTTATGGAGATTGCGCGATACAGGAGAAAGGGTATAGGCTTTGTTGGCAGTAAGATCCACTCTGAACCAGAGCCTCCGGCTTAATAAAATCAGAAGGAACATAATCAGAATGCTGAGCAAGGTCAGAATGGAAAATTGCTTTTTTGTCATGCCTAGCTCCATTTCCTGTAAATTATTACACGTGTATTTAAGAATAAGAACAGTAACGTGCTGATTGCAAAAAAGGCCAAATCCCTTGTATCGATTATTCCCTTGGTAAAACTGTCGAAATGAAAAGAAAGTGATATAAAGTTAATTCCCGCGGCTATAAAAGGCGGAAGAGAAAGAGCTATGGTGAGTTGATTGATCAACATGGTAATAACCAAAACAACAGCACTGCCCAAAAATGCCCCGGCTTGACTTTTGGAAAGACTGGAAAGGAGGAGTCCCAGTGCGGATGCAGAAGCGCCAAGCAAAAGAGCGCCTGTGTATTCACCCAGAAGTACGCCAAGATCAAAATGGCCAAGAGGCAATATGCTTAATGGAACGGGGAGGCTTAAAAGCAATAGAATTATTACAGCGCCGAAAGCCGCCATAAATTTACCCAATACCAGTTCCCATTCCGAAAAAGGTATGGTTAAAAGTAACTCAATGCTTCCCAGCTTGCGTTCTTCTGCCCAGGACTTCATTGTAATCATGGGAATTACCAAAATAAAAACAATTGGAAAAGTGGAAAAATACGGGCGGAAATTAGCCACATTCATGGTAAAAAAGCTATTCAGGTAATAGAGCCAAATAGAACAAAAAAGGGTAAAGAACAGACATATCCCATAAAATGCCGGCGAATTAGTAAGGGTAAAAAGTTCTTTTTTTGCCAGAATAAGGGATTTACGAATTTCCATGTGCTCCTCCGGTCAGCGAATGTACAGATTCAGTAGTTTTACCGGAAGTTAAAATACGCCCGCCGTTACCGGCGCCGCCGGACACATCGCGTATATCAGACGTTTCCGTTAATTTTACAAAGATATCTTCCAGACTGAGCTTGTGGCGGTTCATGCCGAGTATTTTTAAACCTTCGGCAACAGCCCAATCGAAAATCAGTTCGCCGATTTTTCCTGCATTCCCGGCCATTGTACCGGCGGATATATCTACAGGGATAAAAATGCGAACGTTGAATAAACCATTTTCTTCGTTAATCTCCGGCGCCGTATCAAATTTCTTATGCAGGTATTTTGAATCGAATTTTTGGCATTTTTCCGGAATATCCGTTCCCTTTAAAATTAATTCCCAAATATCGACGCCTTTTAGTGTACCGGCTATTTCTTCAGGCGTACCCTGGGCGGCAATCCTCCCTTCGTTAAGGATCAGAACCTGTGAACAAATCGCTTCTACTTCCTGAAGTATGTGGGTCGAAAGAATAACCGTTTTGCTTTTTCCCAATTTTTTTATGAGGGAACGTATTTCTATTATCTGATTTGGGTCGAGGCCGGAAGTAGGTTCGTCAAGAATTAGTATAGGCGGATCATGAATAATTGCCTGGGCTAATCCTACCCGTTGCTTATAGCCCTTGGAAAGCGTTTCAACAAGCTGGGAACGTACTTCTTTAAGTCCGCAATCGTTAATGCTTTTTTCTTTTGCTTCCTTCTGCTTGTCTGCGGGAACAAGACGGGCTGCAGCCATAAAAGAAAGGTATTCATCTACAGTCATGTCATTGTACAGAGGAACGCTTTCCGGAAGATATCCGGTGCGCTTTTTAATTTCTACAGGATCATCGGTTACCGAAAAACCATCCAATGTGGCCATTCCTTCCGAAGGAAAGTGAAAACCTGTAAGGATTTTCATTATTGTGGTTTTTCCCGCTCCGTTAGGGCCCAGAAAACCCAAAACCTGATCCTTCCCAACCGAGAATGAAACGTCCTTTACAGCTTCTGTATTGCCATAACGCTTGGTAATACTCTTAACTTCTATCATACAATAAAACCTAACAGAGTTTTAAAAAAAGCTCAATCAATGAAATCAATGGGAAAAATCATTCTATCCCTGCTTAGTACGGTATCCGGAAATACTGCTTTCGCTTCGGAAAGGAGACTTTTCAGGTTTTGTTCATTGTACCTGGGACTGTAATGTATCAGAGCAAGTTTTCGTATGCCTCCGGCTTCTTTGGCTATTGTTGCAGCTTCTTTTGCGGTCATATGTTTTTTTTCCCTGGCGCTTTCTGTCAGGTCTGTTTCAAACATTCCTTCGCACACAAAAAGGTCCGAACCTGCAACTTCCGCCGAAATATCGCGAAATGCAAGGGAGTCGGTTACATAACTGAATTTTCTTCCTGAACGGGGCGAGCCCAATACATCCCGCGGATGAATCACTCTGCCGTCAGGGAGGATAACGTTTTCCCCTGCCTGGAGTTTTGCCCAAAGAGGACCGCGTGGTATACCCAGGCGTTCTGCTTGTTCCGGGTGAAAAATACCCGGCCTGCCCTCTTCTTCCAGGGTATAGCCGAAACATGGCTTTGTATGACGCAGGGGAAAAGAACGGATTCGAAAACCTTCCCCCTGATGGATTATACCGGCATCGGTAAATTCCTTTACCACTATTTCGTAGTTAATGTACATATCCAGTACCCGGCGGCTGGTTTCTATGTATTCGGCAATCCGGGGAGGGCCGTAGATATACAGCGGATCATCACGATCAACCTGAGCCGACAACATAAGGAGACCGGGAATTCCCGTAACATGATCGGCATGGGTATGGCTTATAAAAATAGCGGATATTTTTTTCCACCGTAGATTGAGCCGTCTCAGGCTTACCTGGGTTCCTTCTCCGCCGTCAAACAGAAAAAGTTCCCCTTCCCGGCGCAGTAAAACAGATGTTAAATGGCGGTGCGGCAGGGGCATCATTCCGCCGCAGCCAAGTATAAAAGCTTCCAGATTCATCTACATCTTTACGGCAGGTTGTTCCCTGCTGCCTGAAATATATCGTACCATTCTTCCCGGGTCAATGTTATGTCAACTGCTTTTATACAGTCTTTTAAACGTTCGGGGTTCATTGTCCCTACAACGGGCTGGATCCCGGCCGGATGCCGCAGTATCCAGGCAATTGCAATGGTTGTATTGCTTACACCGTATTTTTTTGCAATTTTGTTTATCGAAATATTCAGTTTGGGATATTGCGGATTATCCAGAAAAACCCCGCTAAAAAAACCATACTGAAAAGGAGACCAGGCCTGAATGGTAATGTCGTGGAGCCTGCAATAATCAAGTACTCCGCCGGTTCTGTTGACAGCGGCATCGTCCAGCATATTTACATAGATTCCTTCTGTCAGCATCAAAGAATGAGCAATGCTAAGCTGAAGCTGGTTTGCAACAAGAGGCTGCTTAACATACTTTTTAAGCAATTCAATCTGGCCGGGGTTTTGGTTAGAAACACCAAAATACCGGACTTTACCGGAAGCATGGAGTTCTCCGAATGCTTCCGCCACTTCTTCACCTTCCATCAGGATATCCGGCCTGTGAAGGAGGAGTACATCAATGTAATCGGTTCTAAGACGTTTAAGACTTTGTTCTGTTGAATTGACGATATGCTTTTTGGAAAAATCAAAAGAAATACCTTTTCGTATGCCGCATTTTGTCTGGATAATTATCTCGTGCCGTCTTATCCGGGAAAGAGCGCTGGAAAATAGTTCTTCACATACCCCGTCTCCATAGATATCGGCATTATCAAAAAAATTCGCCCCCATATCCAAAGCACTGTGAACAAAAATATCAGCTTCTTCTTTGGATATGGAATCAATCCGCATACAACCAACGGCTATAACCGGAACTTCAATTCCGGATAATCCAAGGTTTAATGTTTTCATACAGACCTCCGGTCAGACCTCCGGTTTTTTGGGGATAAAACCGCCATAAAATGGGAACTTACGAGGCGCCGGTGCGGATCGAACGCACGCATAAAGGTTTTGCAGACCTCTCCCTTACCGCTTGGGTACGGCGCCTTTTTTATTAATGTATAAAAAAATTGGTTTTTTGTCCATAGCTCTGGGTACTGAACTTTTTTTGGGAATTTCTCACGCAGAGGTGCATCCTATGACATCAAATTCGTGTAGCTTGTCGGCTTAACGGTATACCCCATATAGCAGATAACAGGTTATTTTTTAAACCTCGTCCGATATTCGTTAACGGTAATTATCGGCGGCCGTTCCACGGTAGAAATTTCTGTCTTAACCACATTATGTTCGGCATCCGACCGTTCCAGAGAAATATGGTACTCGCCCAAGTCGGAAATGGGTCCGGACTTTCCGTATTTTTGTACTCTTTCAAAAAAAGTATGGAGTATTCCAAATGACATACGGCCCAGGGCTTCGGTGGTTTGATTGCGGTGTATACGCATGTCCAGATCAACCTGGGCAAGAGCTTCTATGCCGTCCATTTCCAGTATGTCGATCAGGTGGCCTAACTCTACACCGTAACCAACAGAAAACGGAAGCCGTTCCAGCAAACTGCGGCGGCCTGCATATTCACCCGACAGCGGTTGAATAAACCGGGCTAGCTCCGGAAAGAATTGAGAAAAGAGCGGCCGCACAAGGATTTCCGTAACCCTGCCGCCGCCCGAACTGGTTATCCCTTTGGAAGAACGAATAGGCCGTTCGTAAAATGCTTTAACATAACTTATCCTGTCATCTTCCAGCAAAGGGCCAAGAAGACCATAAACAAACTTTGGAGAAATATTGGAGATATCCGCATCGACCCAGACAACAATATCACCTTCCAGAACATAGAGGCTTTTCCAGAGATTTTCTCCTTTCCCCTTAAAGCTGCCGCACTTGGGAAGTATCGTTCTGGAAGTAAATACTTTGGCGCCGAACTGTTCGGCAACTTTACGGGTATTGTCTTTGGAAGATGAATCGATTATGGCAATTTCATCCAGCAGGGGATACCTGTCCATTAACTCTGTCCTCATTATTAATATTTCCTTGCCAATGGTAGCTTCCTCATTTAAAGTCGGAAAGGCAAGGGATATTTTTACATTCTTTTTTTCTTTTAATGCAACCAGAGCGCCAACATCGGAAAATTTTGAATGATG
>WRIB01000023.1 GCA_009782955.1 Treponema sp.
TGCACGCATAAGCGGTGTAAGGCCAATTGAGTTAGCATCATTTACATTGGCTCCGGCGGCAATGAGTAACTGTACTGTTTCAAAATCACCGGATTCTACCCCAACAAGCATCGGGGTATAACCCTCTAACTTTTCCTTAACCTTAACATTGGCTCCGGCGTCCAGAAGGATTTTAACGGTAGAAGCACTTCCTTCTCTAGCCGCCAAAAAGAGCGCTGTATAATTCTGTTTGGCAGCCAGGTTTACATTGGCTTTATGGGCAATCAGCAATTCAACCAGGGTGTCGTTACCGCGGGCTGCGGCAACCATCAGCGCCGTTTGTCCTATATCGGCTTCGCGCTTGGCTGCAGCTTTTTTGCCTATTGAACTAAACAGATTGCCAATCATACTAATGCCGCCGCCCTGAAAAAAGTTTGCTGTGCCAACCAGAACGTTCAAGCTGCCTCGTAAAGCTCCCCCTACACCGGCTTTTTTTGTATTTACTCTGGCAAGCTTGGGAACATCCGGCAGCTCAAGACCCTTAACCTGTACGTCAACCTTGGCGCCTGCTTCCAAAAGCAGTTTTGACGCAGCGGGTTCAGCCGCCATTGCGGCAAAAATAAGGGCGGATATGTTTTGCCCATCCACGGCATTAACATCAGCCTTGTTATCTATCAGGATTTTTACAATATTTGTTTCGTCAGCCAGAGCTGCGAACATAAGCGGTGTTACTTTTTCGTTATTCTTTGCGTTTACATTGGCTCCGGCTCCTATAAGAAACCTGACAAGCTCTGCATTGCCGTCTATCGCTGCAAGCATCAGAGCCGTTACTCCGTCAATGTCTCCGGCGTTTACATTGGCTTTGGCATCAACCAGAATGGCAACAATTTCATTGTACCCTTCACCCGCGGCAAGAAGCAGCGGTGTTTCCCCAAATGAATCCTTTGCATTAACATTGGCCTTTGCTGCAATTAGACGGCGGACTACTTCTGTTTTGCCGGCTGCGGCAGCAAGAATAAGCGGCGTATCGCCCAGTTTATCTGCAGCGTTTACATTGGCTTTGGCTTCGATAAGCAGGTCTACAATAGCAAGGTGTCCCGCAACAGAAGCCGCCATCAGCGGGGTACTGTTATCTTTATCAGCGCCATTAACATTGGCCTTTCTTTCAATTAAAAGACGGACAAGATCCGTATGACCTTCCAGCGATGCAGCCATAAGAGCGGTATGACCCGTCTCGGGATCTTTACTGTCAACAGGTACTTTTTGATCTAGTAATGTCTGTACCTGCTGTACATTTCCATCCCCGGCAGCATCCAGTAATTGCTGTTGGGGAGTTTGGGCGATAATCTGACCGCAGACCAATGCAAGACAGATTCCGGCTAGAAAGATTTTTTTGAACATCCTTTTCCTCCTACGATGTAAACATTTACGTACAATGCCCGTCGGCGTACTTAAAGTCCGCATCCTTGCGGATTTTTAGTCCTGGAGTTTTGCCAACAGCAAAACTCCAGCAGCTTTAATAGCAAAAGCGTCAATGGCGCAACAAAACCCATACAGGTTGTATTTTGGAAGGATATATAGAGTAGAAATAAATGCGTAGTATTGCCAGGTTATCAATAGATTCTTGCATTGTTGGGGGGGGGGGTAATTACTTGGTACATTCTTTTTGCCGGCGGAATTAACAGGTGTTGTAACATTGACAGATTTATAACATGCCATTGGAAAGAGCGTCAAGGGGACGCGTTGGTTTACTTGAATATGCTTTTTACCACATCGTGCATGGACATACCGTAATACAGATAACCGTAAGCAGCGGCGGCGGCTGTAACTTGTTTACCGTAGTTTCTGGTTTCTGCAACGGTAATTGTTTCTATAAAAATATCTTCCGGCAGGGATGGGACAGAACGGCGAAGACGGTTTACACGGCCAGGGCCGTAGTTATATCCCAATAACGCCAGCATAGGGCTGCCCATGCTGTTGATCAAATCCTTCAGATAAAAAGCCCCCATGTGGGCGTTAATTTCCGGATTGGTAAGATCGACATCTCCGTCTGCGGCATAGTCGGGGCCGCCGCGGTTTTTTATCATTGCCGCAACTGCCTTGCCCGTGGCGGGCATAATCTGAGTCAGTCCTACGGCTCCTGCATGGGAAGCAATTGCCGGTGTAAACGCACTTTCTGTTCGGATAAGTCCAAAGAACAGCGAAGGATGAATGCCGTTGTTACGTGCATTTCTTTCTATAAGTTCCGAAAATGGATTGGGATAGTACAGTTCCAAATCGGCTCGTTCCATTTCGTAGCCTTCTCTGCGCATAAATATCCCTGTTATCTGTATCGATTCAAGGTAACGCTCGGAAGATGCAAATGTTCCTGCCAGAACCCGCATTTCTCCTTTGGTATAACGCGGAGCATTTTCCCTTACATAAGCCATGGCATAGGAAGAAGCGCCGTACTCAAAAAACTTATAGAAAAATTCCAGCTCGTCCCCATGGGGAAAAACTTCTTTTTTGGTACTTTGACTTTTTACCGGCACTACGGTTTTTCCCAAATAAGAAGCAGCCAGTGTCCGGTAATAAAACGAAGCGTTACTTTCTTCGTAGGCTATTGTGTAATAATCCCTGGCATTCAAATTGCGGCCGGATATATAACCGAGAGACACAGCCCTGCCGGTAAGATAGGCATATCTGGCAATAATCGATCCGTCTTTTCCGTGACGGATAGAAGAAAAAACATCCGCTATGTCGCCCCATTTGTTCTGACCGGTAAGATAAACCGACAGTTTGTCCAGGATGTCGTAAAAATCATTGTCGTTATGCCATATACCAGCATAGTTTCTGATCAATGCCGGCACAGTTTCGGGCTTTTCGGTAAATGCCGAATTAAGTACATACCAGATACAGGAATCTTTTTGGATATTATTCGGCGCCAGAGGTACTGCACGTGTAAAAAGTTCCCGTGCTTCTCCGTGTTTGTTCTGCTGGCGTCTTATTCTTCCTGCATAAAACAACAGGGTATAGCGAATGGTATTCAGTTCGGCGGCGCTGAATTGAATAGTATCGGATTGCCTGGATATCCCCTGATTAACAGGGCTGTTTTTTCCTGTTCGTATGGCGCTTTCCCAATCGGTAAAAAGTTTAAATCCCTTTTCCTGGCTGGAAACAACATAGGAACGGCCAAGATCGCCAAGCAGGCTGGTATGGCGGAAAAACAGGGTAAGCTGGGAACTCTGTACTCTGTCAAAATGCAGCAATGCTTCTGAATATTTTCTTGAATAAACGGCAAGTCTTCCCGCAGCAGCGATTTTTTCTGCATTGGGTAATGTATATTCCTGTAAAGCCAGTAATTCTTCGTAAGCCCAGCGATACGCTCCGGTTACTTCCGAATCGAGCAGGAAAGGCCGCAGTTCTTTTACGGTAATAAGTCCCGGCTTTTCCTGCTTTACAGCGGCCAGCAGTAAAAAAGCTTTGTTCCACATGCGGAATTCTTCCGCCGCTTTATCCGAAGCCGTGTCCGAAGAAAACGGCGAATTATAAAGAGTAAGGATTTCCTTGTTGCGGTCCAGTACGTATAGTGCCGCCCCCTTAAGAGCAGTTAATTCTCCGGCAGGAGTTTTATTTTTTGCAATTAAGGCAAGAATTCGTTTTGCCTGCTCTATGTCTTTTGATTCCGCCAGAGCCGGAATTAGTTTGCGGCATGCCTCACTTTTTACCTTGGGAATCGGACTTCCCAGTGCTGCTTCAAAAAGACGCCTTGAACGCAGTTTATCTCCGGCAGACTCTACAAGCAAGCCGGCATAAAATGGGGCGGAAGGATCAAGTTTGAACAGTTGATCCATATTGGATATATCCATTTCCAGAATAAAACCAATGTCACCCCGCCGAAGACTTTCCGCTACTGTTTTACCGGGAAATTCAGTTCTGCCCTTCGCTTCGCATGAAGTAAAAGCAAAGGTTAAAAAGAAAATGGTAAAAAGAATTTTCAGCGATCTTTTAATATCTTGGAATAATATTAAGTTCCGTGCCGGATACAATAAGGGTTGGATTACGTATTCCGTTAGTCCGGACAATAAAAGAATAAAGACGGGGATTGCGATAAAATGCCTCCGAAATATCCCAAAGTGTATCACCCATGCGAATCTTGTAGGCAATTCCTTCGGGAGGAATAAGTTGCGGTACACTATATGAGTATACAGGCTCCGTTGGCCGTTGTCTTGCTGGCGGCTGTGATTGCGGCAGCGGGGGGTTCTCGATAACAATTGGTTCCCTTTGTTCAGGCTGAGAGAACAGGGAAGGTTCCGTTATTGGAAATACCGCTTCATTTGTTAATGAAATTGCAGCCTTCTCGGCATTTTTGTTCCGGAACAGGAAAAACCACAATCCCAGGCAAAGCAATGTCAGCACAACACCGATTATAACAATCACAAGCCAGGGGAATTTACGATTTATGGCAATGGGTTCGGTTCTTCTTTTTTGCGGGGTTTCGGGCTCAGATTCAGACTCAAAGTCGAAATCTGAATATTCGTTTTTATCTTCCTCAAAGGATGCAAGGGATACGCTTAAGTGATGTTCATTCTCCGGATTTCCCAAATCAACGGTATCGGCCAAAATGGAACCGTCCTGCGAGGAACTTAAGGTCAATTCTATGGATGGTTCTCCCTTGGGTTTAGGAGAGAGATTATCCATTACAATACTGCCGATATACATGGCGTCGTCCATGGATTTTGTTAAACTTCTGAATAAATCAATTTGGACGCTTTTTTGGCTGTTATGAACTGTTGTAAGAACAAGGCGCTTTTTTTCGGTTGAGTTTTCTTCCATAATGGTATAAAAAACTCCATTAGCCTGCTTTATGCCAATACTTCCTGCCATTGGTTCAGCTCCTTAAAACATTTTATTGTTTTTATGATGAACTGTAAAGTTCCACACGGTTTCGGCCTTTTTCCTTGGCTTTTTTCAGGGCCATATCAGCGGTAAATTCAAGATCACGTACATTGTCTGCATCTGTAGGAGCTGCAGAAACACCCATACTGGTTTTAATAAGCAATTCAACGAGTTCATTGGTATCAAGCCTGTTAAGCATTACCTTGTGTACAGAAATTTTTTCACGGATTTTATCTGCTACCGTAACAGCATCGCTTCCGCTTGTGTCGGGGAGCAGTATGGCGAATTCGTCTCCCGAAAGCCGGGCGGCAATATCTCCGGGGCGGCCCATGCTTTTCAGGATTTCCGCTACTGCAATGATCACCTTGTCTCCCCCGGCCTGTCCGAAGCGTTCGTTTATTTCGTGGACTTTGTCCAGATCCATCATGACAAGAGACATTTTTCTGGTTCCCACGGCGCCGGTTTTAAAGCGATCCTTTATCGATTCTTCCAGAAAATTCCGGTTATAAAGACCGGTAAGTTCATCGGTTATGGCCCGGCGCCGCGCAGTTTCTCCCCACTGGACAAGGTCCTTCAGGTATTTTGAATTCTGGTTTAACCAGCCGTTTTGAACCGCCCCGATAGAGTTGAGCATCTTAATTCCCATCATGGGATGCTCAAAAATAATACGGTAAAAGTCTATTCCCTGAAGAACCATAAGTTCCGAATCTTCTTTTGCAGTAATCGTTGCCGATCGGGGTTCGTTTGCTATGATCGACATTTCACCAAAAAAAGCTCCGGGGGAAATGTCGAACATCCAGCGCTGAGTTCCGTCGGACTGTTTTTTACTGGCGGAAAGAGCGCCTGAAAGAAGGATAAACATATCCTGTCCCGTATCCCCTTCATTAAAAATAGCTTCTTTTTTCTTTAATAGATGACGTTCCATAAAAGCAAGTACTGCGACAAATTCAAGTTCACTCATGGCAGAAAAGAACGGTGAATCTCTTAAGACCGGATTTTGGATAGGGGGAAGAAAATTCATGTATTTGCCTTCTCTGCTGACGGGCAGGTTTTAATTTCTGTATAATGAGCTATCCTGTGTCCTCCTCCCGATTTCCAGGTTTCCAGAAGCAGAGCATAAGTTTCCTGGAACAATGTTTCCCAGGTTGAACAGTCCGTGGGCCAGACTGACCATGCTATGGTACCGGTAAAGGAAAAAGGAGGTATGTCTCCCTGAGCTGGAACCGGTTCCATGGCTTCTATTGCCTTGCAAAGACCATTAACCAATTTTTCCGCCATGGGCATGGGGCATTTGTTAATCAAAAGACCTGTTTCATTACTCTTAAAGCGTATGGCCCATCCTCGATCCACTTTGCGGGTAAAAGATTTTAAGATCATCGCAATTCTGACCATGGCTTCGTCTCCTGCTTCGTGACTGCGGGAATCGACAAGTATCTTAAATCGATCCGGCTTAAGCATAATCAAAGCCATTGGTTCTTCAAGAATACGGTTAATCTCGTCTGTTAAAAAGGTCTGCTTGTAAAGACCCGTACCGGGATCTTCGTAAGCTCTTCTATGAAGTTCGTTAACCCAGGAAAGATTCTCCAGCAATATGTTTTGCGTTGATTTGATCCTGCCGGTCATCATTAGAATGGAATTGAGGAGTATACGTGAAATAATGTGCGGTTCCTCGGCAACAAAATCATCCATGGAGAAACCTATGCCCGGAAACATTACCAATATTGAATCTTCTGTTGCCTCTGCATTGGCATCGTACTCCGCTTTACGGGCAAAGTCAAAATCCCCGATTGTGTCGCCGGATGTATACTGTGCCAGCACATCATGTCCTCCGTCATCATGGGGTTTATAGACACGAATAGCTCCTTCCAAAAGCATATAAAATTGTTTGGCTTTTTGGCCTATGGAAAAAAGCTTGGCTTTTTTGCGCAAACTGATAATACAGGAATGATCTTTGATAAAGGTTATTTCCCGATCCAGAAGAGAATGAAAGAGTTCGGCTTTTTCGATCGGAGCGGGATCCAGAACCCGTTTTAGCATTTGTTCCAATTAAGCCCTCTCTTGCAATTATATCTATTGCAACAGTTTTTTTCTACCAAGGTTTTTTAAACCTTCATTTTTTTGAAAATGGCTCTGCAGCAATAACCCCTTCTTTACAGCAGTGTTTCTACACCTGCTTTATGGCATGCTGATTTTAACTTTCCGTTTAGCGTACCCAGGTTTGCTTTTTTACGAACTGCCAATTCCAGATACGAAGCTTCCAGGGAACCAAGCCCGTAAAGACCTGCCATGTCAAGGATATGTCCCGTATAATCATCTCCAAAGGAAGTTTCTGTACTGAAGTGGTACATGGATAATAGTCTATTTATCTCCAAAACATCGGCATGTTTCAGCCTGCCCCGCTTAAGGGCTGCAAGAAGCAGTTCCGTCATTTCTTCCCAAAACTGGACGGGCACAAATACTTCGTTATCGGCTATTTTTTTGAACAAATCCTTTACCATGTTGGATTTTTCATGGGGAAGGAAGAGGGCGGCGCAGAAGCTGCAATCCAGAACGTAATTCATGTATATTTAACCGGGCATGACCACTTTTAATGGTTATACGAAGATTCTCCTCCTGTAAGTGTCTGGTAACTGAAGAGTCGTTCTATAATTTCTGCTCTGGAAAGAGTATCTTCCCGGACAGGAGTAATTCGGGCTATAGGTTTCCCATGGTGGAGTATAAAATACTCGTTTCCTTTTATTACTTCTTCTATCATCTCATTAAAATAGCTTTTTGCACTGTCTATATTGATATTCATTGCCTTGTTTTAACAATTATGCCGTCTTGTCAGGAACTTTGCAATAAAGTATCATTTACCAATGAAAATCTGGATAAAACTGCTAATCGGCTCGGTACTGGGAATAGTTCTGGGCTTTTTACTTCCTTATGAAAACCAGACCGTTTTTTCCGTTATGTCCTGGCTGGAACAATTGGCTCTCCGCATAGGACGCTATGCCGCCATTCCAATGATGTTTTTTTCCCTGGTTATTGCCATTTACGAACTTCGGCAGGACCGGGAATTCTGGCCTGTGGTTGGACGCAGTTTTTTGGTTATGATTGGCGGAGCAGCCTTTATTATTACCATGGGGATTATCGTTACTTTTCTGTTTCCCCCCGCCCGGATCCCTATATTAATAGAAGAACAATTCGAAACCGTATCCCTCCATTTACCTGAACTTGTACTGAAACTCTTTCCTTCCAACCTTTTTTCCGCCCTGGTTAATGACGGTTTTTACCTGCTGCCGGTCTGGTTCCTTGCTTTCTTTCTTGCCATGGGCCTCGGGCTGGACAGAAACTATTCCAAACCCGTGTTGTCTCTGGGAGATTCGCTTTCCAGAATTTTCTATCAAGTGGCGGCATTTTTTTCCGAAATTCTTGTTTTGGTAATTATTGCCCTTGCCGCTTACTGGGCAATTCGTTATCATGCTGCCCTGCGTTCCGATGTGTTCCGTGATCTGATTCTTCTTTTGGGTATTTTTTCTTTTGTTCTGGCTTTTGGAATCTTTCCTCTTTTTCTTTTTATACTCCAGCCAAAAAATAACCCCTGGGTCAGCCTTTATGGATCCCTGGGGACAGCTTTGGCAGGGTTCTTTTCCGGAGACATCAATTTTACCTTGCCTGTATTGTATCGCCATATTAAGGAAAATCTGGGTGTCCGCCGTCGATCCAATGCGGTAACAGTGAGCCTTATTTCCATTTTTGGGCGGGCGGGAAGCGCTATGGTGGCAGCTGTTTCATTCATTGTAATTATTAATTCCTATTCGCGTTTGGGAATTCCTCTGGCAGATGTAGTTACCATAGGATTATATGCTTTTCTAATATCTTTTTGTCTGGCCGGGCATCCGGGAAATGGGGCCTATACCGCTTTGGCGGTGTTGGGTATGTATTACGGTAAAGGTTTCGAATCCGGTTATCTTATCCTAAAGCCTATGGCTTTTTACCTGATTGCAATAGGAACCTTTCTGGATGTTCTGTTCTGTTCGTTTGCTTCTTATGCAGTAGGAAAATGGAGCGGCTTTCAGGAAGATAAGGATATGCGGCACTTTATATGATCTTTTTAGGTTTTATAGCATTAATTCCGGCGGGGTTTATTGCCTTTCTGGCCCTTTCAAAAAATACCAGCCCTGCAGTCAGAAGGGTGTCGATTATTGCCTTTATCATTATTGGTTTAACGTTTATTGTCTGTACGATTATTCTTATTGTTATGTTTGGTTCTCCCGTAGGAGTAAGTGATGGATATTCTGATTTTCCCATAGAACCGGTAAAGGAAGCAAAGAAAGATTTCTTTCCTGTATTAATTGCATCAATAGCAGTGCTTATTCTGATGATCTGGGTAACTATTTCTGCAATTCGGGAACAGCGCAAAAAAAGAAACTGAATGAAGCTTCTTGACGAAGGCCTTAAACAGATTTGTGCTGCAGATAAAACCGCCGCTTGTTTAATCGAAAACAGATACGAACAAATTACCGGAGCTTTACAGCTTTATATTAATGAGATAGAACGCTTTAACACTGCCTACGGCCTTGTAAAGACAGATAACCGGGATACATTAATCGTAAAACATATTCTTGATTCGCTGGTTCCTCTGGGACATATTGCGAATTTTCTGGAAGCAAAAGATAAAACTGTCAAAGCGCTTGCCGATGCCGGTTCCGGGGCGGGATTGCCCGGAATACCGCTGGCAATTTGTCTGCCGACTGTACAGGTAAGCTTGATTGAAAGGATGGGCAGGCGGGCAGGTTTTTTGCGAAATACCTGCGCTGTGCTTTCTTCGGCTTTTCCCGGCCTGGAACTTTCACGAATCACTGTAGAAGAAATTGAATTGGAAAAAGCTTTTCCTTTGCAATTTGATTGCCTTGTACTGCGGGCACTAAGCGCCCTTGATGATGCGTTTGTTGCAAAACTTATCAAACTTCTTGCTCAAGACGGAACAATCGCAGCATACAAGGGAAAACAAACAACAGCGCAAGCGGAACTAGACAGTCTTTCCGGCTGCACTGCAGAACTAATTCCGCTTACTGTTCCATTTCTGGACGAGGAACGATGTCTTGCAATGATACGCCCATAAATTTTCTACCTTATATTTCCTGTTTTATAAAAAATTACCCTTGTAATTTCTGTTGACATATTAATGATAGTAAATGAAAATTAATACAAGACACGCATAATAAAATATGGGGTAAATGTGGACAGAATCAATGATCATTCAGCACATGTACACTCAACCAGGTTATCAGGAAAAGGTTTCTCTCTTAATTCAATAAAAGAATCTACAAAAGAAAAAATATTTTTTTCGTCTATAAGACTGTTCTCTCAGATTGGTTACAATGAAGTTACCATACGTGACATTGCCAAAGATGTCGGCATTAAATCGGGATCGATTTACAATCATTTTAAATCCAAAAAAGAGATACTGGATGAGATATATGAATATTACGACGAACAATGGAATAAAGCGCGGCCTGATATTGATAAACTGCTCAGAATGGCAGAGACCGACCCGCCGGCTGAAGTTCTGATGAGAATGCTTTTTGACTGGAAACCGGAAATAAAGGAAACCATGAACCGGATATATATCATTGCCACCCGTGAAGCGATGCTCAATTCTGAAAGCCTAAAACTGGTTCAGAACCTGGTAATGGAAAGAAATAAGCTGGTCCCAAGACTGTTACTGGAACGAATGATTGAACTGGGCAGAATCGAACCCATTGATATTATTGCGTTTGTTAATATTTTTTCTCACGTTGCACATAGTGCAACATCGCTTAATCTTACTCCTCTTAAAATTGAGACGGAGGATTGGTATCGCTGCTGGAATATGCTGCTTTCGATTATTAAGCCTACAGGAAAGTGAAGCCGCTCAGCGGTGTCTTTTATATTCCGGCCTGAATATGTTATTCTTATAATGTGAAAGTTACAATTTTTCTTGGTTCCCAATCCGATAAGTCTGTAATGAAAAAAGCAGCCGATGTACTAAAGGATCTGGGCATTAATTACAGCTCCCGTGTGGTTTCGGCACACCGAAGCCCGGAGTTGCTTGAAAAAGCCATTGATGAAGCTGAGCGGGATGGAACGGAAATAATAATTGCCGGAGCGGGTTTGGCCGCTCATCTGCCGGGAGTAATTGCCAGTAAAACCCTTATACCGGTAATTGGAGTGCCAATTGCGTCCGGAGCTTTAAACGGCATTGATGCCCTTTACTCCATAGTACAGATGCCCAAAACTGTTCCGGTGGCTACTATTGGCATTGACAATGCAGCCAATGCCGCATACCTTGCGGCGGAAATACTCGGCGTTAAATATCCTGAGTTGCGGGAAAAACTAACAAGTGTAAGAATAAAAATAAAAGAAGATTTAGCGAAAGACAGTGTGATAGATTTATAATGAAATATAACGATGACAGGCTAAACGAAAAATGCGGTGTCTTTGGCGTCTTTTACACCGACACCGGTAAAGATGCCGTTCCGCTTGTTTATTACGGCCTGTTTTCGCTTCAGCATCGCGGGCAGGAAAGTGCAGGTATTGCTGCTATTCTGCATCCGGGCGAAGGAAAAACCGAAAGAACCATTGAATGCCGTAAAGGTCCCGGTCTGGTGGGAGAAGTTTTTACCAACGATGTTCTTTCCAGTTTAAACGGTTATGCCGCAATTGGCCATGTACGATATTCCGCTTCACGCAACAGCGGCAATGAAAATGCTGAACCATTTGTCAGTCATTTTAAGCTGGGTTCCATTGCCGTAGCACATAACGGGGCGCTAACCAATGCTGATGTAGTCCGGGAACTGCTGGAAGATGCCGGCGTGGGATTCACTTCATCCAGCGACAGCGAAGTAATTATCAACTTAATTTCCAAAAACTATAAAAAAGGCCTGGAAAAGGCCCTTACCGATACAATCAAATTCATTAAGGGTTCCTATGCGCTGGTGCTGCTTACCGGCGATGCCCTTGTCGGCGCCAGAGATCCCAACGGCATAAGGCCGCTGTGTTTGGGTAAACTGGAAGGCGGCTGGATACTGGCAAGTGAATCCTGCGCCATTGATGCTGTGGGCGGTGAATTTGTCAGGGATGTTGAACCCGGCGAAGTGGTAATTATCAAACAGGACGGAGTATTTTCTTTTATCTTCAGCGAAAAAACCCGCCGTGCTGTCTGCGCTTTTGAGTATGTATACTTTGCCCGGCCCGACAGTGTAATTGATTCAATTGATGTTTACGGATCACGGATACGTGCAGGAGAAATTTTGGGCAAAGAATCTGCTATAGTTGCCGATCTGGTTGTGGGCGTTCCTGATTCCGGAGTTCCCGCTGCAATTGGTTATGGCAGGGCAACAGGAACGCCTTTTGGTCTGGGAATCGTTAAAAGCAAATATGTAGGGCGGACATTTATTGCTCCAAACCAGACCATGCGTGAAAAAACAGCCCTGGTAAAACTTAATGTAATAGACAGTGAAGTCCGGGGTAAACGTGTAGTGATCATTGATGATTCCATAGTCCGCGGTACAACCTCCCGCAGGCTGGTTGCCATACTCAAAGCTGCAGGAGCCAAAGAAGTTCACATCAGGATTTGTTCGCCGCCGGTACGGTTTCCCTGTTATTTTGGTATCGATACTCCCCACCGCAAGGATTTAATAAGCAACGCAAACGGAGGTGTAACCGAACTGTGCGCTTCTTTGGGTGCGGACAGTCTGGCTTTTATCAGCATAGAAGGATTGCTGCAATCCATCAATCCGGATTTTTCCGGGAGTTTTGAGAACGGCGGTTTTTGCCTGGGCTGCTTTTCCGGTGAATATCCGATTCCCGTAGCAGGAGAACATAATTAGCACCCTGATAATACTCTGTTATGATTTAGCAATGAGGCTCCCCGAGGCAAGCCTCGGGGTATCTGTAAACGTTACATAATCCGCCGGGGAGCCTCGTTCGATAGGAAATTTATTATACCGTCTGGTTTAATATCATACACTCTCGTACTTTAATTCCTTTCAGCCGTGGCAAGCCACGGGGTATTAAACCAGACTTTCGAATAAAAAGTTAAAATTAAAAAAAAATTCCCAAAATTACTTGATTTGCATTTTCCAATTCACTATGGTTTACATCGTGGAAGAAATAAAATACAACAAAATTAATCAGCGTGTCAAAGAGCTTCGCAAGGCTCTTGATATGACACAGGTAAGTTTTTCCCAGGTTATTGCTCTTTCTTCAGGATACCTGGCCGGAATTGAAACGGAAAAACGCAGAGTAAACAACCGGCTTATCAAATTAATCTGTTCTTCGTTTAAGGTAAATGAAGCATGGCTTCGCAGCGGAGACGGAGATATGTTTGCGGAAGAGGATGACGAGCAGTATATCAAGCTGGTTGGATTGTTTAAGGAATTGAACAGCCAGTACCGGGATTATATTTTTAAGGAGATATATCTTCTCCTTAAAATGCAGGGAGAAATAACCGAAGAAAGCTCCGGGATTAAAGTAACAAACGCCGGTTAATCCCGCTTGGTAATATCCGTTATTTTTGCTATTCTGCAATAAGCAATGGATTATAAAGAAGCCGGTGTCAATATTAACGAAGGTTACCTGGCTGTAGAAAAATACCGGGATCTGGCGGAAGCTACCAGGGCTTTTCAAAAAAATTCGGTTCTTAGCGGTATTGGCAGTTTTGCAGGCATGCTTTCCCTGAAAGAGAGCGCCAAAAGCATGGAAGATCCGGTTCTGGTTTCCGGAACCGACGGCGTTGGTACAAAACTAGGTATCGCCTTTGCAATAAAAAAATATGATACCGTCGGTGTCGACTGTGTCGCCATGTGCGTTAACGATATTCTCTGCCATGGTGCCCGCCCGCTTTTTTTTCTGGATTATCTTGCCTGCGGAAAACTCAATGCCGGTGTTGCGGCAAAGATAGTTGAATCTGTTGCGGCAGGCTGCAAAGAAGCAGGTTGTGTACTTTTGGGCGGAGAAACTGCGGAAATGCCCGGCTTCTACGAAGAAGGAAAGTACGATATAGCCGGTTTTGCAGTGGGCATTGTTGACCGTAGTAAAATTATTGACGGAAGAGCGATAAAGGAAGGAGATGTACTTTTGGGTATTGCTTCTTCCGGCCCTCATTCAAACGGATTCAGTTTAATTCGTAAAGTACTGCCAAACCTGGAAGAAAATTTCGGGGGAATGCCCCTTGGCAGAGCTTTACTTGAACCTACAAGGATCTATGTAAAACCTGTACTTGGCTTAATGGAAAAAATCCCCGTTCACGGCATGGCGCATATTACCGGCGGCGGCTTTTACGAAAACATACCCCGCATGTTTAGCAATCCTGATACACAGGATAGCTCACATTATTCGCAACCGCCCGTCTTTAATGCGTTAATCAATAATAATTCCTGGACCGTCCCTGCAATTTTTAACCGGATTGCCGCAGGGGTGGCGGAGTTAAAAGAAAGCGGAGCAGAGGCGGAAAAAGCCGGAAAAGAGCTGCTACAAACAGACAAAGAACTTCGCAGAATGATGTTCAATACATTTAACATGGGAATTGGTTTTGTTATTGCTGTAGATGGCGGTGATGTAAAACAGGCACAGGAATATCTTGACGGCAAAGACTACCCTGCCTGGGAAATCGGCAAGGTCGCCGCCGGTTCAGGAAAATCCGGAGTAATTTTTAATTGAATATACTTGTATTGGTTTCGGGAAGCGGTACAAACCTCCAGGCTCTTCTTGATGCAGAAACGGAAGGCCGTTTCAGGATAAACAGTAAAGACGGCAACAGCGCTGACGGCAGTCCAAAAGACGGCGGGCATATTGCTGCTGTTGTTTCGGACCGGGCCGGTGTTTTTGCACTGGAGCGAGCCGGGAACGCAGGTATCCCCGCATTAATTGCAAAGCCGGACAAGCGGTTACCCAAAAAAGAACGCCGCGAAGAACTTTCCAATCGGCTTCTTGGAATAGCCAGAGAGTATCAGGCAGAATTGATTATACTGGCAGGTTTCCTTTCTATATTAAAGGGAACGATACTTCGTGAATACGAAGGCCGGATTATTAACCTTCACCCTGCTTTGCTACCAAAATACGGCGGGGCGGGAATGTATGGTTCGAGAGTCCACGAAGCGGTTCTTGCAGCAGGGGAAAAAGAATCAGGCTGTACAGTTCACCTGGTTGACGAAGGAACCGATACGGGACCAATTCTGCTTCAGCGAAAAGTTCCGGTACTGCCCGGCGACACAGCTGAAAGCCTTGCAGAGAGGATACACAAGGAAGAGCATATTGCAATAGTAGCAGCAGCAGTGTTGATGCTGGACAAAAAAAGCAAATAAAAACCAAAGTTTAATCATGTTTAATTAAGGAAGGAATAATGAAAAAGCGGGCTCTTATCAGTGTTTTTGACAAATCAGGTGTCGATAAATTGACATCGTTTCTTGCCGGTTCCGGGTGGGAACTGTTGTCTACAGGCGGTACTTATAAATTTCTTCAGGAACAAAAAATTCCCGTAACCGAGGTTTCTTCGGTTACAGAATTTCCCGAGTGTCTTGATGGGCGGGTAAAAACTCTCCATCCGGCAATTCATGCAGGAATTCTGGCACGAAGGGATGAGCCTTCCCACATGGAAACCCTGGAAAAACTGGGATTGGGAACCATAGACCTTGTTTGCGTAAACCTCTACCCGTTTTTTGAAAAAGTTCAGGCAGGGCTCAGTACCGACGAAACAATTGAATTCATTGATATAGGCGGACCAACGATGCTTCGTTCTGCGGCAAAAAACTACCGGGACATGATCGTTCTTACAGATCCTTCTGATTATGCACAAACGATTGAATTTCTTAAATCCGGAGCTGTACCGACAGATTTTAAAAAATGTCTTGCCGGGAAAGTCTTTAACCTGACTTCCGCGTACGATGCCGCTATTGCCCGGTATCTTTTAAACGAAGAGTATCCTGCATATTGGCCGCTGTCGTTAAAAAAAGCGCAGCAGCTTCGTTACGGTGAAAACGGACACCAAAATGCAGCGCTGTACCTTGCTGCAGACAGTACCGGTGCAATAGAGGGCATGGAACAACTTAATGGCAAAGAACTGGGCTACAATAACATCAGAGATCTGGACCTGGCATGGAAAGCCGCCTGTGCATTTGGTTTTCAGCCGGAAAACCGTTTGCCGCATGGCAATGACGTTTTAAAGCAGCTGGGAATTGCTGTTTCGCAAAATGGAAGCAACAGTGAACCGGATGCGAATTTTCTACCTGTATGCATTGCCGTTAAACATAACACGCCCTGCGGAATTGCCCTGGGTTCATCGTTGCTGGAAGCTTATGAAAAAACCTATTCCTGCGATCCGGTTTCGATTTTCGGCGGCATTGTAGCCTGTACGGTAAAACTGGATGCGGTTACAGCGGCAAAGCTGGCGGAACTCTTTTTGGAAATTGTTGTTGCCCCGGATTTTGAAGATGCAGCGCTGGAAATCCTGAAAACAAAAAAGAATCTCCGTGTAATAAAGGCACGCTATGCTCCCCGGGACAAAGTAGAATGTATTGCAGTAGACGGCGGGTTGCTGGTTCAACAGACTGATAATACGCTGCTGGAAAAATGGGAAGTAGTAACGCAAACCAATCCGGAAAATTCAGATATAGCCGATATGATCTTCGGCCTGCGGACAGTGAGTTATGTAAAAAGCAATGCCATTGTTGTGGTAAAGGATAAGGCTGCGCTTGGTATAGGCGGCGGTCAAACCAATCGTATTTGGGCTGCGGAACAGGCTCTTGCGCGGAGTGAACAGGCAATAAAGACTTTGGCGGAAAATCCTTCGTTTCAGGGAAAAACAATTGCCGACGGTAAACCTGCAAGAGTGCTGGCTTCTGATGCGTTTTTTCCCTTTGCCGATGTGGTGGAAACTGCAGCGGCAGCCGGGATTAAGGCAATCATTCAGCCCGGCGGTTCAATCAGGGATAAAGAATCAATAGAAGCTTGTGATAAACTCGGTATTGCCATGGTCTTTACCGGAACAAGGCATTTTAAACATTAGGTTGCAATTTGTTTACACACATCTATCCAGGTTTTATGCTGCGAATACTCTTCAAGCTCCGAAAGCGTCAGTTCGATACAGGAGTTACTGCTGCCGCATGCCGGGAAAACAGTCGTAAACCGTTTCATTGAATCGTCGAGATATACATCAATCTGCGGCGGAAGGGCAAAAGGACAAACGCCGCCAATGGCATGGCCTGTATATTCCAGAGCTTCTTCAGGATTCAGCATTCTTGCCTTAAAATTAAAGAAATTGCGAAACTTCTGGTTGTCTATTTTCACATCACCTGCAACAACTATTATTATCGCAGTGTTTTCCAAACTTAGCGTTCGCAGAGTACTCTGCGCAGGTTGACTACCACGCAGGGAAATACTCTTTGCAATCCTTGCAGGGATTACTCCCAGGGCAGAAGCGGCAAGTTCCACAGTAGCCGTGGAAATATTCATTTCTATAATATCTTTGTCTTTGTTCCAACGGCTTAAATATTGCCGCACTTGTTCTATGGACATAAAAATAAAATACTTGATTTCTGTTAAAACGTAAATATACTTAAGTTATTGTTTTATAAAATTATGGAGGTGTCGTTTTTATGCAGACATGGCACATCACTACAATTACGATCAGTACGATCAATCTATTGCTCGCATTGTTCATCTTCTTCCGGTCTTTTAAATGGAAGGCGGAAGAGCCGCATAATGCAGGGTATTTTCTGCTTTTGCGCTCCATGGGTCTGATATTTGTTTCAGTCGCCCTATACCGTTCTGTATTTGTATCCAGCTACCCGGACAGACTGGTCTGGTTTGATACCTTGTTCAATAGTCCGTTTCTTATTCGTTGTCTGGCGGTTTTCGCCGAGATAAGTACCATCGGGATGATTGCCGTAATTCTGTTAAAAATGAACCGGGATATGCCGTTTTTCGAAGCAGAGAATACCGGAGATGTAAAAAAAGAAAGGCCTCTGCATACTATTATACGCAAATTACCTTTTGCTGCTGTTGGATGTATTTTTCTTGCCCAGTTTTTTGCCTTTGCCGGGTTAATCACACAGTATTTTTGGCCTTTTGCCATTGAAGAAACGCTATGGGCGCTGGCTTTTATCAGCGTAACTCCGGTGGTTGTGGCCGGTTTAATGCGGTTGAAAAAAGAAAATCAAAAAGAAAAAAGCCTTAAATTTTTTCTGGTAATTCTGGCTGTATGGTGCATTGGATATTTGATGTTTCAATGTTTTTACGCATTGCCTTTTCTTTATTATAGCGAACTTGCACTGGATGCCGGAAAATCCATTCCGGTTAACGCCTTGCAGCAGGCTATTTTTAATTACAGGGTAACCAGAGACTTTAACATCTGGGGCGGAATCGGGTTTTTCATCTGGCACAGCGGTTATTTCAGTATATGTTCCTGGCTGGCTTTAATTTATATGACGGCACCGCGAAAACATTTTCCTGCACGAGCAACAGATGCTGAATCTGTCTGATGATTTGTAATGAGGTTCCCTGGCAGATTATGTAACGATTGCAGATACCCTGCTTTTAATGCTGCAAAGCAGCTACATTGCCGGGGGAGCCTCATAGTATCTCCTGAAACATGAAGCTATTTAGCTTTTTTCTTTCGGGAAGAGGGTTTTGCGCCGGGGACTTTTGCAGCCTTTTTTCGTTTTTCCGACAATGCTTTTTGTTTTGCTTTAATAACCCTGTCCTTTGGTTTGGCCACTGGTTTTTTGGCTTTGGAAATGCCCTTTAAAATACTCTGTAACTGTTTATCACGATTTGCTTCTTTAAGTATTGTTTGTCTCTGCAAATTAAGCCAGAAATCTGGCGTTTTTCCGAAAAATTTAGCAAGACGTAATACAACCGGAACGGTCAATCTGGATTGTCCGGAAACCAGTTGATTTACCATTGAAGGACTTAGAGTTATCTGTTTTGCCAGGGATATGGCGCTAAGTTGATACTCGTCCATGAGAGATTTTAGTACAGCGGCAGGGGTCTGGTTTGTTTTTGGCATAAAAGCTCCTTTTATTTGAGATTGTTCATTTTTATTACATATTTTATATATATGTCAAGAAGGCACAGCGGTGGTTGCGAGGTTGTCGTTACGCCTGAAATCATGTATACTAAGAACCATGAAAACAAACGAATACAAAATAGATTCCGGTAAATCCGTAAACCTCGATTCCTTCTCCACCCGGTACGAAGGAAAACTCACCAAAGAAGAAGGGCTGAAAAAGTTTGCGGATCTTACCGCGCAGCTGCGGACCCTGCAGGAACTTCTTTATGCAGACGGCACGAAAGCCCTGCTTGTTGTATTGCAGGCGATGGATGCGGCGGGCAAGGATTCGACCATAGGAAATGTCTTCGGGCCCATTAATCCCCAGGGCTGCAAGGTAGTTTCCTTTAAAACGCCCAACTCAACCGAACTTGCCCACGATTATCTCTGGCGCGTACACCAGAACGTTCCGCGTAAAGGGCATATAGGGGTTTTTAACCGTTCACATTACGAAGATGTCCTTATTGTCCGTGTTAAAGAACTTGCCCCGAAAGATGTTGTTAAAAAACGCTATGACCACATCAATAACTTCGAAGCGCTTCTCCACGACGAAGGTACGCGTGTTGTCAAATTCTTCCTCCACATTTCCAAAGATCACCAGAAAGCGCAGCTTCAGGAAAGGCTCGACACACCGGAAAAAAACTGGAAATTCAGCCCTCAGGATATTCCCGAAAGGCTCCGCTGGGACGATTATCAAAAAGCCTTTGAACGGGTTTTCGAAAAATGCTCTACTCCCGAAGCGCCCTGGTACATCGTACCCGCCGAGCGCAAATGGTTCCGTAACCTGCTTGTTGCGCAGGTACTTGTGGAAATCCTCGAAAGCATGAATCTGCAATATCCTCAAGCGGACTTCGATCCCCGTGAGATAACGATTCCGTAAGGCATTATTCGAGTACTATTTTCCCTCATTTTTTTCTCATGCGTTCATGGTGAAAATACATTTTGTATTGTATTTTATGCTTTTTACAATAGTTTGATATTTCTTTTTCTAATTCAATCCAATAAGTTTGATTGTTGTTTTTGTATATATCAATATAGTCGTTTATCAATTCGGGATATTTGTGCTTTATTAATTCCAATACTCTATATTTATACCCGGCTCTTAAATTTAAATTTTCAAAACCATAATAATCAACAAAATCTTTTGTATGCTCTATAATTTTCTGATAATCCGACAAATATGGAAATACAGGTGACATAAATAAATAGTTCTTTATATTATTTTTCCGCAGTATTTTTAAGACATTAATTCTATCTTCAACTGTTGATGCTTTTGGTTCAGTCATTTTTCTAAAATTATCATCTGTGGTATTTAGACTTATTCCCACTTCAATATTTTTTATTTCCTTAAATAATTCCATATCTTTTAATACATTCTTAGCTTTTGATAATATTCCAATATGGCAATTTGCATGCTTTAACTCTGTTAACACTTGCCTTGTTTTTCCGTATTTTACTTCATAATGATTATATGGATCTGTTACAGAACTAAGAAAAACATACTTATTTACAATGTCTTTTGGAATATTTATTTTGTCAAATATTTTTATATCAATAAACTCTCCCCAGTTTTCATTATGATTCGTAAATCTTTTCATAAATTCTGCATAACAGTAAATGCATTTATGGGTACACCCTGTATACGCATTTACGACATAATCTGCTGCGGGTAATTTTGATTTAACAATAGCTTCTTTTGCGGCTATTTCTTTTACAATCATATTATACGCCTGTAATAATATCCAAGCGGTTTGGATACCGCTAAAAAACCTTTGTAAAAACAGCCAGACTGCCCGGTTTTGCTCCTAATATCCGTTCCATGGCACAGATAAAAGCAGGGATTTTTACCGCCATTTCAGCAGGCGGCCATTGAAAAAAACCGTCGTCAAAAAGAACCATAGCGGCGGTTAGAAGAAGTTCTATGCTTTCTTTGGGATAGGGTGTGTTAAAAATTCCCTGTTTGTTTCCTTCTTCTACAATATCCCGCAGAACCGGCGTCAGGTGCATTACACTTTCGGTCAGCGACTTTTGATGAAATTGAGCGTTTCCCTGCTCATGAAGAACCAAAATTAAGCCTTCCTGCGCCGGTATGTTCCGCCGGGCCAACGAACGTGAACGCCGCAAACGATAGTTTGCTTTGTTCCCTTCCGGATTTTGTGGTTTTAACGCCATGATAATAGAAAGCAATTTTGCCGGCACTTCAAGTTCCGAATCGGCGGCAATTACCTTTACTTTTACCATAAACCCGTCAATTCGCCGCTTGATTATGGCGTCCAGTGCGTCTTCTTTTGATTTAAAATAGTAATAAAAGGTACCTTTAGCAATGCCTGTTTCTTCAAGAATGTCATTTACCGTTGCCTTTTCAAATCCTTTAACCGCAAAAAGTTTTTCTGCCGCATCGAGGATTTCATTTTTCCTTATCTCCGGTTCCTTGATGGTTCTCATATACGCCCAAATTATATCACTTTATTGGGTCATCGAATAAGTCTATTACAAATACTTTTATCGTTTAACCGGGATAATGCCCTGAACGGAAATGAAAAAACCTTTGCCGGGATTTTTGGTTTTTTTGTTATCCACAATATAGTTACTGTCAAAAATCCAGCCGCCCTGTATTGATAAAATTGATAGGTCGATGCTTGCAAATACCGATTTTTGCTGTAATTCAAAGACTTTTAAGTCATTGGACAAATCAAAACCGTACATATCGTTCTTAATGCCAAATCCAATTCCTGCAAAATCCCCTAACAGATGATCAGCACTAAAGAAGCGATACCAGAGCGTAAATTCGCAGATTAAATCGTCAATGTTTCGGTACTTATCCATCCGCATATCTGCGGTAAAGCGTATTTTTTCTTTCGGTGCAACAGTAAATGATAACTTAGGTCCGGTCAAAAAATCAAATGATGAGACAAACCATTGTGTATCAATACCGAACCGCACTAATGGCAAGGGCAATAAAGGCCACACAGCGCCGGAAGGCAGCGTTATGCCAAAATCACTGACACCTGCAACAGCACCGAGTATCAGCGACACATGGTCTTGCCGTATCAGTTCGTAACCCCATCCAGCCCCTGCCTGAAAAGTGTTAAGACCGCCGGCAATGGGCTTATCGGCGGTAGACTTGAAGATAAAAAGAATTTGATGACGGTTAATACGTCCGTCAAAAATAGCGTCAATCCGGTGTAGCGGCCTTGTTACTCCTGATTGCGGTTCTTCGGATAGAAAAAATGGCCGGTAAAGAGCCAGACCAAAAAAACGGCGTTCCACTTCAGTAAAGGGCAAATCCATTTCGCCCAACAAAAAGCCGGTTCCGGCGGATGGACTGTGTATGGTTTGCTCTCCCAATCGAATAAAATCGTAACCGAAAGGGAATAGTAATGTAATTTTTGGCTGTTCTTGTCCAAAAACAGCCGAGGTGATGAAACGCATCAGGGTTAGTAAAACAACAATTATCTTTTGCTTCATGTATCATTATCCTTCGTAAGACTTGTCAAAGAAAAATTTTCTGTCTCTAATTACAATCGCCGCGCTGAAGATAATCAACAGTATCGTATGAATTATTTTACTGTCAGGATGGGTACGGAAAATTTCCATGGTATAACCCCATACCAGGTGCTGGGACACTTGAAGAAACATATTTCGTTTGGTTTTGTAGTAAGTCCAATTATCAATAATAAGGTAGGGAATAAGACTAATCATAAAGTTAATCGAATATATTATACCGGTTTCCACAAGAACACTTTGGTAGTAGTCTTTAACAAAAGAGAGGGGCATGTGCCAAATTCCCCAGATTATCCCAAAGATAAAACAACTGGTAAAAAGGTTAAATCGCCGTCTTATGCAATGAGTACCGTATGTATGCCAGCCGAATTCTTCGATAACCGGCGCAATGAACATTATGAACCACGCCGGAAAAATTCCGGCGCTAAAGGAAAAACTCTCCACAAATTTGAATTGTTCCGCGCTGCGGCCAAAGAGCAGGGAAATTGCCTGTGCCGAAAGTATTACCGCAAACGGAAAAAGAAAAACAAAGGCATACCAGCCCCAACGGATACCTTTAAAGTTTGTGCAGGCGGCAATCAACTCGTCCCGCATTTCCCTGTCAGGGAGAATCAGGACAAAAGCTGTAATCAATGGAGCCAAAAGACCCAATAACCCCAAAATGCTTCCAATAAACACCCAAACAGAGCTGTTCCATAATTCCGAATGGGATATATGTGCCAAGGTAAACCAAAACGCCCAGGGGACAATTACGGCAATGCCATAAAAGATAAAGGGATGACGGTATTTTTCAAGTTTCATGGGAACTCCTTATTTCAAATATAGACCGACCGTCGGTCTTTTGTCAATATAAAAAGGCTTTTCCTGGAGGAAAAATTGATTTTTAGATATTTACTATACGTATGTTTGGTTTTTTTCTTGCATTTGCCCTTTCACATTTCTCCGTTTTTCCGGTATACTATTTCCATGCCCAGAGGCATTCTTATTGCCGGCAATGAATCTTCTCTTCTTACAGCCCTTTGTGTTGAAGCTGCCAAAAGAGTAGAGAATTACGCTGTTGCTTTTATCCCCCAGGAACAGGGACAGGAGGCGCCCAGAGCTGTTCCCGGAGACAGAAGGATTATGCTGGATTGGAATCCTTCCAGCCCTATTTCCGCCAAAACAATAATACTGGCCTGTCAAAATAAAATGGAACATATTGATGATGCTATCCTGGTTTGTGTTCCTCCGGCATACCGGAAAAAAGCCGAAGAATTATCGGTAGTGGAAATAGATCGGCTTATTGATTGCAATATAAAAGGATGGTTTTTTCTGATACGGGAGCTTGTAACGGAATTTGAAAAATTCAGCCATGGGAATTTATCCATGGTGCTGGCATCGGAACTGGGGACTGGTTCAAAAGAAGACAAGACTGACCTTGTCGGCCCAATTGCCGTTTCTGCGTTTCGTTCTTTTGCCCAGGGAATGCTGCTTTCCTCCTTTAATGCCTCGTACAATACCATGGGTTTTTCCATGTCGGAACCAGGTGAGGAAAATGCTTTTGCCTCCTATATATTTAAAACAATGGAAGATGAAAAAAAGAATTCCGGTAAATGGCATAAGTACGGTAAATTTGGTTTTTTGGGCCGTTGAGCTTGTTTCAAAATCTGACATTTTGAAACAGCCTCCGTTAACGGGACAATTGGACATATCTGCAGATCTATCATTTTATTTTCTTCCTTTAAGTAAAATATTTTACGCCTGCTTCAAAAATTTTCATAAACTTATTTCCCGGAATATTGATATGGACAAATTGCCCGCAGCGTTCGGAATGAGCCATCTTGCCGAGTATCCTTCCGTCTGGGCTTGTTAAGGCTTCGATAGCATAGTCCGATCCGTTGGGATTATCCGGTTCTACTAAGGCAGGATTCCCATTGCTATCTGAATAACAAAAAGGAACCTGGCCTGATTTAAAGAAAGCTTCTGCGTGGTTATGGCTTATTACAATACGGCCTTCGCCATGACTTACCGGCAATATATGAACAGAGCCGGGTTCTTCCAATGCAAGCCAGGGAGAAGAAGAAGGCATTGTTACGGTTCGAACCATCCGCGAAACATGGCGGCCTATGCGGTTAAATGTTAGAGTAGGAGAGTCTTCCGCCGCTTCACGGTAAGCGCCCCATGGGACAAGCCCGAGTTTGATCAAAGCCTGGAATCCGTTGCAGATTCCCAGCATAAGGCCGTCTTGCTTTTTCAGCAATTTTTGTACTGCATCGGCGATTGCAGGCGACCTAAGTACATTGGCAATAAATTTTCCCGAACCGTCAGGCTCATCACCTGCACTGAATCCTCCGGAAAGAGCGACAATCTGCGCATTGTTAATGGCCAAAGCCAAATCCTTAATCGAAGCGGCTATGTCATCGGCATTGCGGTTTCTGAAAATTACCAGCTGTGTACGCGCTCCGGCAGCTTTAAATGACCTTTCCATATCCCATTCACAGTTCGTTCCGGGAAAAACCGGAAGTATAACCAAAGGATGAGAAGTACGGGATGATGACTGTAATCTACAGATCTTTTTTCTTGTTTTTTTACCATAGGGAGAAACAACTTTTGCAGTTGTTTCTCTGCGGATTGTCTGCGGATAAACATTGCAAAGCGGCGCTTCAAAAGCGTCCCGTAATTCCGCTAATGGAACAGCTGCGGAAGAAGCGTTTTGCTTATGCGGAGAGCTGTTAATCCGGAAAACCGGTTCCACTATGGTTCGTGCGACGCCTTTCCATACAGGGTTCTGCAATGCTTCGCCCAGGAGTGCTTCCCCTCCGGCCTTATTTATTGCTTCTCCGTCAAGCTCAACCAGTATTGTACCCGGATATGTTTTTTCATTAAGCAGAGATAAAGCGAGCGAGTCGGCTTCGACTCCGGTCATATTGCCAAAAGCCATTAGTGCAAGAGCAGCTCCAACGCCTCCCGCTCCTGCCGGATAGGCAGCTTTTACCAGACCATTTTCGGAAAGCTTTACAAGTCCCTGCATATTTGCCTTGAATGTTTCCCATTGGTCATTTTCCCCGTCATCGTACAACAGGATTATGGGGTTTCCTGTTTTTCCGCTGAGTGTTCCCGATCGTACCGAAGCGGCATCTGTGGTTCCCGCTGCAAACACAACCAGCGTAGGAGGTACTGTCAAATCAATACCGTTAGCGGGGTCTCTGTACGAACCGGACATGGAATCCTTGCCGCCTATGGCGGGAACTTCCAATGCAAGCTGGGCTTCCAATGCGCCAAGCAATGCTGCGGTAACTTTACCCCAGGATTCACTCTTGTCCATTCGTTCAAAGTACTCCTGCATGGATAATCGGGCTTTTCTGTAGTCTCCGCCAAGACAGGCAAATTTTGCCAGCGCTTCTTTAACCGCAGCTTTTGCGCCGTTAAAAGGATCGGTTTCCATCAATGCAGGATCAAAACCAAAACTCATCAGGCTGGCAGTTATACTGTCATTGATGTTTGCTGCGAGGCTTTTTTGAGGCAATGAAGTACCTGTTTCTGCATTTTTTGAATCACCCGGAAAGACAGATGCGGCTGCGGGAAGCAGCGCTGCCATACCGCATTCGGGAGTTGCCTGGTATTTTCCGCCCCAGGGAAAAAGAACCGAAGCTGCGCCTATGGATCCGTCAAAGCGTTCCTGCAAACCTCTTCTTGAACAGCTGCGCAATGATCCAAGTTCAGTTTTAATTTTAGCAAGTTGCTCCTGAGGGTCTTCGCTATGTGCAGTTCCAGTCAGGTTGATCTGACTAGTCTGACCGGAAATTGTATTGATTATTACATCAGCACGGCGAGGGGCGCCGTGCGAATCAAGAAAACCCCTTTTCAGGTTGGCAATGGTTTTGTCCTGCCATCTCATCGTAAGTTTTGCCTGCTCGTCATTACCTTCGGTTTCACCGGCAGTTACTGTTGCTATCACAACCGCATCAAGGTTTTCTGCCGCTGCTTTTGCTATGAACTTCCCGGCATTCTCCGGTGAAACGACCACGGCCATTCTTTCCTGTGATTCAGAGATGGCCAGTTCTGTTCCGTCCAATCCGGAATATTTTTTCGGTACTGCATCCAGATTGATGTCGAGGCCGGAGGCAAGTTCTCCAACAGCAACGGATACACCGCCTGCACCAAAGTCGTTGCAGCGTTTAATAAGCTTTGTAACTTCCCCGTCACGAAAAAGGCGCTGGAGTTTCCGTTCTTCGACAGCATTTCCCTTTTGTACTTCTGCACCGGCAGTTTCTACCGATTCGCCCGAATGAATTTTGCTGGAGCCCGTCGCACCGCCGATTCCGTCACGTCCGGTTTTTCCGCCAACAAGCAGTATCATGTCGCCTTTTGCCGGAGGCACTCTGCGCACTTGAGCTTCGGGAACCGCTCCGATTACGGCCCCCAGTTCCATCCGTTTTGCCGCAAAACCGCTGTGGTAGAATTCCGCAACCTGACCAACAGCAATGCCAATCTGGTTTCCGTAGGATGAATACCCTGCTGCAGCTTCGCGGGCAATTTTAATCTGGGGAAGTTTTCCCGGCAATGTTTCTGTCAGATGACAACGCGGGTCAGCAGCTCCTGTGATCCTCATGGCCTGATATACATAAGCCCGGCCGGAAAGAGGATCACGAATTGCTCCGCCCAAACAGGTTGCAGCTCCTCCGAAAGGTTCAATTTCTGTTGGATGATTATGGGTTTCGTTTTTAAAAAGGAGCAGATAGGGTTCTTCGGTTATATGCTGATCACAAATAAATTTTGCTTTTACTTTAATGGTACACGCATTGATTTCGGGTGATTCATCCAAATCAGAAACAAGACCGCGTTTTTTCAGCAGCCTGCCTCCGATTGTTGCCATGTCCATTAACGTACGACTCCGCCCGGCGGCATCTCCGTACAATTCAGCTCTGGCTTCTTCATACAGGGCAAGGGCCTTTTGCAGCGGTTCTGTGTCTTTTCCGTTCAAAGTGATTGATTCCAGAATTGTTGTAAAGGTAGTATGCCGGCAATGATCGGACCAATATGTGTCGAGGATTCGGAGTTCAGCTAAAGTAGGATCACGGCCTTCTTTGTCAAAATAATTCCGGCAGTATTCCAGATCAGCTATCGACATTGCTAAACCATAATTTTTTGCAAGAGCGTCAAGCTCCGCTTTGTCCCAGCGAACAAAACCGGCAAGAACAGGAATATCCGCCGGCATTTGGGAGGCAGTAAGTTGTTGATATGTATCAACCACCAGCCTGGAATCAACAGGATTTACCAGGTATGATTGAATCGCTTTTAAAGCTTCATTGTTTATGGCTTCACCTGAAGAAAGTACAAAAAACTTTGCACAATGGACAACCGGTTTTATCCCCACCGCCAGTTCTGTACATTGTTCGGCTGAATCGGCTTTTTGATCGTATTGACCGGGTAAATATTCAATGCCGAAAACCGCACTGTTATCTCCCTGGGGAACATTATCGCAAACATAAACATGATCGCATTGAGGTTCGGAAAAGACGGTTTTTACCGCTTTTTCAAATTGCTCGGCAGAAAGCCCTGTTACATCATAACGGAAGAGAATGCGGAGCTGTTGGATTTTTGCTATCGAATCGAATTGGTTTCCAAAAAAATCAATTAAGTCGCTTTTAAGCCGCTGTGCTTCAAGGTCATAACCATTTTTCTTTTCTACATAAACCCGGTATGTGTTCATGATTAAGTATCACTTGAAATCAATCGCATTGACAATAGTGATAAGTAATTGTAATCTAAAAAAAATACCGGTCCTGTAGCTCAGTGGATAGAGCGGCTGCCTCCTAAGCAGCAGGTCGGCCGTCCGATTCGGCCCAGGATCAAAGAGGAAGGTTGAAGATTATATCAAAGCATTTGATCCCGCTCAATATCCATGATCATCTTAACCCGCCGGGCATGGCGTTCCCCTCCGTCAAATGGAGTTTCTAGCCATATCTGGACAATCATTTTTGCGAGATCAGGGCCTACAACCCGTCCGCCCAGAGCAAGCATGTTAGTGTCGTTGTGGGCACGGGAAAGCTTTGCGCTGTAACAATCGGTACAAACTACGCAGCGTATGCCTTTAATCTTGTTGGCTGACAGGGATATGCCAATACCTGTTCCGCACATAACGATTCCCCGTTCACATTCACCGGAGGCAACGAGCTGAGCTGCCTTATAACCCCACAACGGATAATCGGTACTTTCCGTGCTGTTTGTTCCGATATCCCGGAAAGGGATGTCCATTTCATTCAAGACTTCAATTAAGGGCTGTTTGAGGATCAGCCCTCCGTGATCATTGGCCAGTACAATCATCTTTTTCTCCAGTACATTATGGATTTTTATTCAACCTTAAAGCGTGAAACTTCCTTCATTAATAGTTCAATATTCTCGCGATTTTTACGGCTAATATCATTAACATGATTTACCGCCACATTAATCTCATCAGCACCGGAAGCCATTTCGTTCATTCCGATGGTGATCTCCTGAGTTGCCTTTTCCAGGTTGTTGCTTTCTGTTATTACTTCCTTGCTGCCCACAAGCATTTCTTCAGAACCGCTCTTTACCTGCTGCGTTATGTCGTTTACCTCCAAAACCCCTTCTACAATTTGCCGGCTCCCAATGCCCTGTTCTTCCATTGCATTGCGGATATGTTCTTCCTGATCCGATACGATCTTTACATTTGAATCAATTGCTTCAAATCTGGTCAGCACGTTTTCCGTAGCCTGCGTTATCTTGTCTATCGATTCTTTTATCTTTTTTAAAACCGTACTAATGGTTTTCGATTGTTCGCTGGAACTTTCCGCCAGCTTGCGTATCTCGTCAGCTACTACCGCAAAACCCTTTCCGGCTTCCCCTGCATGTGCCGCCTCTATCGCTGCATTCATTGAAAGCAAATTTGTCTGGCTGGCTATGTTTTCCATTACCGAGTTGATTTCCAAAAGGCCCTCAGACTCTCGGGCGATTTCCTGTATGTCCGTTGCAACATCCTGTAATCCTGTACGGCCTACTTCAGAGGCTTCCCGTAAGTTTTGCACATTGGCTGCATTGTTGGCAAGTGTTCCGGTAACCGATTGAATATTGGCCGCCATTTCCTCAATAGCCGATGAAGCTTTGGAAATAGTAGAACTTTGCTTTTCTACAAGTCCGTCAAGTTTATTAATATTCATCACAACTTGTTCCATGGTTGCATGGGTTTCGCTGACGCTGGCACTCTGGTTTAAAACCCGGCTTTTGATACTCTGAACATTGGCTGTGATTTCGTTGATCGCCGTTGCGGTTTCGGTCATGTTACTGGAAAGTTCGTTGCCGGTATCGAACAGTGTAACCGCCTGTTTTTTAATAACGATGATAAGATTTTTGATTTTCTCCAGAGTCTGGTTAAAGTAATGGGAAAGATCGCCTATTTCATCTGTGGACTTGTTATCTATTTTCCGGGTTAGATCACCCTCGCCTTCGGAAATATTCTTTAGGGTATCCGCTACCCTTACGATAGGCTTTACAATATTCAACGTTATAACAAGCGCTAAAAGAATGCTTGCAATTAATGCAACAACGATAACTATTTTGATAATGAGTTCAAACTTCAGGCCAAGATCGTAGATTTCATGTGTTTTATTATTAAGCAAAACGCCATACCTGTCATTTATTTGTTCCAAATTGGAGATAACTTCCTGCGTTTTCGGCAAGACATCCTCTCTGAATTGCCTTATTGCTTCATCCGCTGCATCGTTGTTAAGATGATTAACAATTTCCCCGGCTCTGCTGTGAATTAAATTATGAGGTTCTACAACCTGACGCAGAAGCGAAATAACCTCCGGATCGACAACTGTTTTTGCTTCGTCGCCGTTAAGCCATCTGCCCAAAGAACATGCGGCAGAATCGAGAGAACCTGTAAACACTGCTTCGGCGTACACTGTCTCTGTCAGCATGTGTCTCCATGTATAATGCGAATTTAATATTGACGAAATGTTTGATCTGGTTTCTGATATAGCAAGTAAATCTAAAGATAAATCCGTGAGTTTTTTATCACTGTAAAGCCCCACTGCACCTAGAAAAATTCCTATTGCAGCAACAATAATAAAACCGCCGAAAAGTTTTGTACGAACTTTCATAATAAATTTTCTCCATAGGGCAAGAAACTTTTCCAAAAACCAAAGTCTTGGAAACCATAATTAAATTTTTGTTTCCCCGATCCTTCCGGTGAAGAAGGAAAAAAAATCCCCATGTATATACTTTAACACATGCAATAGAGAATCGCCAGAAAATTTGTTTTTTACTGTAAAATATTTTTTTGTGTTATTTTTTTTCTGCTCTTTGTTTTCTGATGCTCTGTGAAACAACATACAACAGCAAAGCAAGAACATTGGGAAGCCCTAACAGTGCGGTTGCAGGAATACTTGCAATGCCCTGCATACTTTGCGCTGCCATTTCTGTCACTGCAAAAATCAGACATGCAATAAAAACTCCTCCTGCATTGCGAAAACCAAGATACACTGCGGCAAGGCTGAGCCATCCGCGGCCTGCAACGCCTCCCGGTGTATAAGAACCAACTCTGAAACAAAGAAACGCTCCGGCAATCGCAGCAAGAAATGCCGAAACAGCCCAGGCGCCTTCCCAGTACAAGCCGGGCTTAATGCCTCTTTCTCTGGCCGCTTCAGGTGACAGCCCTGAAGCGCGAAGCCTCATTCCCCAGGGTGTTTTTTTTATATAAAGCGCAGCGATAATTACAACTATCCAGGAAACATAAACCGAAAGAAGATGACCGGAGAAAATTGCACCTATAAAAGGAATTTCATTAATATATGGAATATTGTAATGGCGGGGCATATTGAATTCTGGAATGCGTATAACACCTTTGGTATCAAACCACAGTATAGAAAGAGCGTCGGTAATACCTGCAGCTGCTATGTTAACGGCAAGCCCTGCAATAAAGGGATTGGTTCCGGTTTTTCGTACAAAGCGGGCAAGAGCCCAGCCGGTTAATGCGGCGGCACAGGCGCTTGTCGCTGTTCCCAAAACAACCGATCCGGTACGGGCAATGATAACCCATGCAAAAAATGCACCGGCAGTCATAAAGCCTTCGGTAAAAATTCCCAATACGCCGGCCAACTCGGTAAAAAGAGCGCCGGCAGATGCAATGATCAGCGGAGCGGCGGAAGTAAAAAGCCGGTTTAAAAAATCAATCACTGGTTTCTCCCCCGGAGATAACGGATACCGAATGGAAGGGCAGCCAGAAACAAAATTGCCGCCTCAATAAACGCTGCAGTTTCGAAACCGAAACCTGCCTGTAGTATAACCGCACCAGCGCCTGTCTTAATGGAGCCAAAAATAAGAACAGCCGGCAAAAGGAGCAGCGGTTCATTTCCTGCAATAAGGGCAAGGGCAATGCCGTTCCAGCCAAGGCCTCCGGAAAAACCCTGGTAACACATACCGTACGTTCCTGCAACAGCAAAAAAACCGGCAAGACCGGCAAGAGAACCGGATACAGTCATGGCCGGAATAAAGCGTTTGTCCGGGTCAATACCGGCAAAAAGCGCCAGGTTCGGAGCGACTCCAACAATACGAAAACGGTAACCTGTTATAGTCCGGCGGAAAATAAATTGAAAAATAAAAACCAAAACCAAAATAATAATTAAGGAAACAGACAATGAAGAGGGCGGCAGAAGTTTTGGCAATAGTCTTTCGGAAGATAATTTATCGGTAGCCAAAAGATTCATTCCCGGGCTGCGCAGTACTGCGGAAATAAGGTAATCTCCTGCCGGAATAAGAGCAGCAGCCAACAGAAAAGAGGTGATAAGTTCGTTGGCATTGATTCTTTTCCTTAATAAGCCGGAAATACCGCCCATAATTCCGCCGGTTGCAGAAGCAGCCAGCGCCGCCAAAAAGAGCATCAACGGGCCGGGAAGATTAATATTGTTTAACAGTACAACTGCAGCAGCACAGCCGCCCAGGTAAATTTGTCCTTCGCAGCCCAAATTAAAGCAGCCTCCGCGGAAAGCAACGAGCGCTCCGAGTGATGCGGTAAGCAGTAATACCATACTGTCCAGTGTGTTTCCCAAAAACCAGATGTTAGACCAGGGGCCGGAGAAAAATATTTTCAGTGTTTTAAGGGGATTGTTTGAACCGGCGATAATAAAAATAATGGGAATAATAAAAGCACATCCAAGAGGAATAACAATACCAAGCATAAGATCTTTATTAACAGAGTAAGTCTTTTTCATGGAGATCTCCGGCCTTCAGATGCAGGGGAGTTGGTATTGTTCGATGCACTAAAGCGGCGTGTGTTTATATTTCCCACCATTGCTGCCTGTATTATTTCTTTTACCTTTTGCGGTCTGCTGACATTTTTAAGTTTTACAATTCTTGAAACAATTCCGTCATGCAGCACTGCAACAGAATCCGATAATTTCATGAGCTCTTCAACATCGGTGGAAAAAATTACAACCGCTGTATGTTCATTTGCTTTTTCCCGAAGTAAAGAGGCAAGCCTTTTCCGGTAACGCAGATCAAGTCCGCCGCTTGGTTCGGAAAGAACCATCAGCGTACTGCATTCGGCCATTTCTCTGGTTAAAAGCAATCGTTGTAATTGGCCGCCAGAAAAAGCAGAGGCGCTTGCTCTCTTTCTTTGGGGTACTTTTGCCGCTTCCATTACCGACTCTGTCCATTTGTTGATTTCTTTCAAATTCATAATGCCGAATTTATGAAAACGCCGGTATGCATGGATAAGCAAGACATCCCGAATGGATATATATTCCCCTTCGATTCTTTGTCCCAGATAGCAGCCGCCTGCAGAACGGAATCTACTTACCCGTTTTGCCGTATTTTTTTCAGCGCCGGAAAGTTCTGTTTTATCTATTTGCAGTTTTCCCTTAAAAGGCAGAAAACCGGTTAACGCCAGTTCCAGTGTTTCCAATCCGCTGTCCCGTACACCGGCAATACCCATGATTGTTCCCTGCTCAACTTCCAAATTAAGTCTCCGTATCAGAGGATGGCCCGGAACATTTACCTTAAAATTTTCCAGTGCAAGGATGGTTTTTTTCGGCGCTGGTGCGAATGATACTGAAGAAACGCCATTTAATGCTGAAAAATGTTCATACGATGATTGATGTATCAGATCGCCTGATTCAGCGCCGAATATATAATGGTATAATTCTTTATTGGAAAGTTCAAAAGGCTTACAGCAAATTTGAGTTTTTCCCTGACGCAGTATGGTAAGGCGGTCGGCAATTCTTAATGCTTCTTCGAGTTTATGTGAAATTAAAACAATTCCCTTGCCTTCATCTCTTAATAATGCAAGCAGATCAAAAAGTTTTTCGGTTTCCGCAGAGCTCAGTATTGCAGTTGGTTCGTCAAAAATTAAAAATTGAATTTTACGAAGCAGCAATGTAAGTATCGCCGCTTTTTGTCTCTGGCTTACTGAAAGAGTATCAGTCAGGCCGTCCATGGGCAGATTAAAATTAAGTTGTTCATTTAAATCGGAAACCCGGTTCCGGTATTTTTGGCGATTTACAAATAGTGGAGGATGTTTTCTGGAACCGGTTATACAATTTTCCCAGACGGGAAAACCCGGAATCTGGTGAGGATGCTGACGTACCATGCCAATCCCCGCTGCAAGAGAATGTGAAGTGGAAGCAAAGCGCTTTTCCTTTCCGTTTATGGTTATTTTTCCCGGATTGCCGTGAAACCCTTCTCCACCTGGTTTCATAAAACCGGCCATAATATGCATCAGTGTGGATTTACCTGCGCCGTTTTCCCCCAATAAAACGTGAATTTCGCCTTCGTGCAGATTAAAGTCTGCTCCGTCCAGAGCTGTTACTCCATTTGAAGAAAAATACTTGTGTATTTTTTTTAATTCGACCATTAACTGTATTGCCTCATTATGGTAAAAATAGTTCTCCGCTCCGTATTTTTGCAATCATCTCCGCTTGTTTTTTTCTGATTTCTTCCGGAACTGCATCAATATAATAAGGATCGTTCTCTACAAAATCAACATAACCGTCGTTTACTCCCATTGTCTCTGTCTTGCCAAAAGGCAGTGTTCCGGACAAATACCTGAGTATCTGGTAATAGGCGGCAAGATCTTGATACAATACGGCGCTGCCAATTACCGTTCCTGGTCTAATATTATAACCATTTGTGTCAAACCATACAACTTTTGCATTTTGCTGGCTTGCAGTATTAACAACCCCTTCATTGGCTCCGCCTGCAATGCACATTATAACTCGCACCCCGTTGCGTATCATACCGGAAGCAAGTTCCGCTGCTTTGGCAGCATCGTACCAGTTACCAACTATGCGAAAATCTACGGTGTAAAGGGGATCTACCGCCCGGGCGCCTTCAAGGTATCCGGGGAGGATAATATTGTTCATTACCGGATATTCCTGTGCTGCAACAAGGCCAATCCTCTTTGGGCCGCCGTGGGCTGTAGTTTCCAGAGCGGCAATGTATCCTGACATGTAGGCCTGTTCCCGTTGATTATAGCGAAATGCATACACATGGGAGTTCCCGGTCATTTCTCCGTCAAGCAGCATAAAGTATTGATTTGGAAATTTTGACGATATTACTGAAACAATGTCCGGCAGGGAAGGGTTGGAAGAAACGATCAGGCTGTAAGAGCCGGAAGCCGTCATGGCGGTTAGTTTGTTTTCCCATTCAGCCTGATTATAACCGCCTTCGATAACGGTAACTACAGCCTGTTCTATGCCAATATCGCTGTTGTGTTTTTCTGCGGCTGCCTGTACTCCTCTGCCGAGCATTTCGTAAATAGGACTGCCGGACATTATACCGGGAATAAAAACACCTATTGTTATGGTTTGTACTTCACTTTCGGCCTGTTCGCTCATGGCTTTAATGTTTTTTAAATAATTGTAGTAATTGCAGCTGGAAAAAAAAGTTGCTAAAAACAGCAATATTCCCGAAACGAGGATGATATACAATGAACGTTTCATAAAAGCCCCACAGTAATAAAAATGTGATGCTTCAGGATTATTATTATTTAAGGAAGAAGGCGCTGCCCAGGAAATCGCCAAACAAGTTAACGATTCTTCTTGTTCAACTGCTTTACGCACAAGAGATTCTCTTCCATCCGGACTATAACCGTCGGCGCCGGAATTTCACCGGACTCTGCACTTTAGCCTGAAAAGCCAAGTGCCAGCGGGCTTTACCGCCGGTAGGGAATATACCATAAATGGCTCACCCAACCCTGAAAATCAACTTAAGTATATAATGAGATTGCATGGGAAGTCCAGCACTTTCGGCAACATTTCTAAATGAGACATCCCGGGTTCCGCGGGGAGGCATTAAACCAGACTTTCAAATAACAGTGCCCGCTTTATCCCAGGTATAACCGCCCAGTTTTTCAAGCTTTTCGTGAAAGGCTGAGCTTTTTAGAATGTCGAGGAATATTTCCATCTCTTTTAATTTTAGAAATTCGGGAAGAATTGCAAAGTCGTATTCTTCTTCACCCAGCGGGATAAAGTCCAGGTCCAATGCTTTGGCAGCGGAAGCTATACCCATGCCCGCATCGGCGCCGCCGCCCTGTACTGCGGCGGCAACAGCCATGTGAGTTGCGGCTTCGCGGTTGTAGCCGTTTATGCTGCCTGATTCAATGCCTTCTTTTTTAAGGAGGTGATCCAGAAAGAGTCTTGTTCCGGCGCCTTTTTGACGGTTGATAAAACTACAGCGGCCAAGGTCTTTGATCGATTTAATTTCCAGCGGATTGTTCTTTGGAATGATCAGCCCTTGGATACGTCCCACACCTTTGATAAGGCATACTTCTTTTTCCGGTATGGTCTTTTTTATCCACGATACATTGTAGATTCCGGTTTCTTCATCCAAAAGGTGAATGGGAGCGATATGACATTCCCCCCGTTTAAGTGCCAATAATCCAGCCATACTTCCTACATGGGTGCTGGCAAGGTACACGGTTTCTTGGGTTTTGTTGGTTCGGTTAAGGTTACCGGCTGCCATCATATCTGCGATCAGATCGAGGATTAGATCGTGGCTGCCCACGGCAACCAGGGTACGATCAATTTCGTCCAACGAACGGTAGAGTTCTACCGGCGCTTGATCGCCTGCTTCGATACCTTCGCTATTTTGGTTTATCACACAAAAGCCATCAGCTCGTACCAGGGACATTGCCGCTCCGGCGCCCCTGGCAAGAGGAGAAGCCACAAGCCTGTCGTTTACGCGTCCTACTTTAACACGCACATACTCGCAGTGTTTAAGTGAAGAAACAAGACGTTTGGCCAGTACCGCCGTTATTGTATTTGGAGAACCGTCACAGCGGCCGGTAAGAACAGACAAAACCGGAGCGGCAAATGTTTCGTAAGCCAGATATGCCGATACGGGATAGCCGGGAATACCGATAACGGGTTTGTTGTTTACCTTGGCAAGGATTGTTGGTTTACCGGGTTTCATTGCCACACCGTGGACAATCACTTCCCCCAGTTCCCGAAGCACAAACACGGTAAAGTCTTCCAGACCGGCGCTTGAACCGGCATTAACCAGTACCATATCGTATTCCGTTGTTGCCTTCCGAATTGTCTCTTTAAGAAGTTCGTAATCGTCAGGAATGGGAGCAAAACGCAAACCTTCTCCGCCGGACTGATTTACCAGCGCTTCGAACATGCGGCTGTTCGATTCGATAATCTCTCCTTCCTTGGGAGCTTTGTCCGGTTCAATGATTTCCGTACCGGTGGGAAAAATCGCCACTCTGGGTTTTGCATACACTTCGATACGGGTAATTCCCCCGGAAAGGAGAACCCCTATGTCGATAGGTCTGATTCTGTGCCTGCCCGGAAGAATCATCTCTCCGGCAACAATGTCTTCGCCAATCGGCCTGATATGCTGCCATGCAGCAGCGCTTTCCAGAATCTTTACTGATTCCTCATCAACTTCAATTAAATCTTCCGCCATGATCACCGCATCGTACGGAGGATGAATGGGATCCCCTGTATCGACAGGTATAAAATCTTTTCCGGTTTTTAGTGTTATGGGATTCGATTCCCGCGCGCCTGTGGTGTTCGCTGCGGTTACGGCAATGCCGTCCATGGCGGCGGCATTGTACAGCGGCGAACAATAGCGGGCATAAACTGCATGGGCAGTTATCCGGTTAAGGCTTTGTTCAACGTGTATCTCTTCAAACCCGGGAATCAAAAGCCCTTCCAGCGCCGCAAAATAGTTTGACAGAGCTTCTTCTACCGAAACATTGCTTAGGTATAAATTCCGTTTTGCCATTTTTCCTCCAAAGACCTTACGCAGAGAAGCTTATCTGCACTGCGCCCTCCGACAATAATATCAAAAATGTACTATTTTGGGGGATTTTGCCCCTTACAAATGTCACTTGCCGAAGGCAATAATGGCCAATATACTCAACTAAGGAGTATTATATGCCGCAAACGATGACTTTAGATGAAAAACTTGCCATTTCTAATAAAGCATTGGATTTATTGGATGTCGGTGATCAGGATGGTTATATGCGCCTTATGAAAACAGCCCCCATGCCGCCATACCTGGCAAAAATTTATAAAGAAACTATTGGTGCGGAACAGCTTGCAAAAAGCGGTTGGAATTTATCTGAGGCAGAGGCTGAATTTGGAATTAACTGACTTAGTCGATAAAATATATGCTGCAACTATAAACATCGATTTTGGCCGCACAGGTTTTGCCACGAGGGGTAAAGCTGAAGAAGGACGCCTCTCTTATGAAAGAGACATTTCCGGAGCATTATCGGTCTTTAGGGATGCCCAATCGTCCTATGACCCTCAAGCAATAGTCCTTATTGAGTATACATTCTTAAATCAGGAACTTCAGTTTTGCGAAGAAACTGATACAGATAGTATAAGCAGCCTTACACAGGCTATTCAGAGTTTTAAAGATGCATTGTCTGCATGAGCCGTCGAAGAATCCTGTTATGAAATCGCTGAACAAATTTTTCCTCATAATCCAAAATATCGTACAGGCGGTTTTCCCAAAGACTCCTTCCACATCGCCTGTATCGCTCATAAAACCCGAATACAAAACATACTTCGCTCTCCCGGCATAGACCCTATAGAAAAGGCCCTGCTTAAACAGCGATTTGCTAATCTTTCTACTGCACAGAGTGGGTATATGGATAAGCAGAGAATGGCATTGGGGAATTGTAGATCAAAGAGCAAATAATATAAAAGAAGATTATCTGCATCTCGGCTTCCAAGATGCCTTGTATAGGGAAGGAAAAAGTTTTGCAATTTAGAACACACTAAATATAAGGTAGGCAGACAAAACACCACTACTACCCTGTAACAACTAATACTTTACAATAACTTTCTCATGTAGTAATATTAATATGAGGGGAGATACTACATGAGAAAGAAACCAATACAATTATCAGCAAAAGATCGTGCCGGACTGGAAAAGTATTGCAATACAGGGGTACACAGCGTTAAGCTGGTAACCCGAGCGAGGATTATCCTTGCCCTGGATATTTCTGGAGGCAGAACACCAGAGCGGCGGGAAACCATAGCAGAACGTTTAGGAATCAGCCGGCAGACGGTAAACAATGCACGGCGTGATTTTCTGGCGGCAAAAAGTTTAACCGTATTTTTACAGCGAAAACAGCGAGAAACGCCGCCGGTGCCGTCAAAAATTACCGGCGAATTGGAAGCCCGCATTATTATGCTGGCCTGCGGCAAAGCCCCAAAAGGGTATTCACGATGGACATTGCGGCTTTTAGCGGAAAAGTGTGTCCAACTGCATTATTTCGGCACGTTGTCCCATATGACCATAAGCCGCCTTTTAAAAAAACACAACTTAAACCTCACCTGAAAACATGCTGGATTATACCGCCGAAACAAAACAGTGCGTTTGTAGCCAGAATGGAAGACATTTTGACCGTTTATGCACTCCCGTATGATAGAAATAGGCCTGTTGTATGCATGGATGAAAAGCCGTTTCAATTGTTAAGTCTTTCCCGCCCGTCGTTACCGATGAAACCGGGAAGGCCGCAGCGTGAAGATTTTGATTACATCAAAACGGGTACATGCAGTATTTTTATTTTCACCGAACCGCTTGGAGGTTGGCGTTATGCTCAAGCATATCCACAACGAACAAAAAAAGACTGGGCACACCGGATCCGTTGTCTGCTTAATGAACAATACCCGCATGCAAAAAAAGTACTCTTGGTAATGGACAACCTTAACACACATACCACATCTTCGTTATACGAAACATTTCCCCCTGAAGAGGCGTTTCGCCTTGCACAGCGTCTGGAATTACACTATACGCCTATACATGGGAGTTGGTTAAATATTGCTGAAATAGAAGTATCTTCTATGGCTTCACAATATTTGGGTACAAGGCGAATCCCTGGAATAAAGTCATTAAATGGAGAGCTTGCGGCATGGTGCACCAAAAGGAATCAATCACAACGAGGAGTTGATTGGCATTTTACAACAAAAGATGCACGAATTAAACTTAAAAGACTGTACCCATTAATCGTGTAAAGTATTAGTTATTACAGAGTACTACGGGATTTTGGCAGCTGCTACTATGCGTATGCTAATTATTTAGAAAATTATGGAAAAATGACTTGACAATATTTAATAAATATTATAATCCGTAAAAAAAGGAAGGGTTTGTGATGACGATGCAACAAATGGAAATTTTAACCGAATCTTTTAAATTCCTATTTATTATTGGATTTATATTCTTTATGGTTCAAATAATATT
>WRIB01000024.1 GCA_009782955.1 Treponema sp.
GAGGGGAACGCTGCAATGCCGGGGATTTTCGGCATGATACATCACTGGCCACGCCAGAGCGTGCGTCGAAGGCAGCCATGACCGTCATCCCCGGCAGAGCAGATTCCCCTTATTGCGGGGGCGTGCATGAACCAGATGCGCTTCATGGGCGTTACCATAACGGCGCTCCCCCTACGACCCGGCACGACGGTGGCTGGTTGCTATCACGACTACCGGCGAGCGGGGGCGTGACATTGGATATAATATACAATATATTTACAATGTCTTTATATTAGCGTTTATTAATTGCATGGAGAAAAAGAATATGTCACAGGTTTTGGTAAACATCCGCATGGATGAAGATTTAAAAAAATCAATGGAAGATACTTGCCGAACATTGGGGATGAATATGACTACGGCTTTTACTATCTTTGCCAAAAAGGTAAGCCGCGAGCATCGCATACCCTTTGATGTTTCGATAGATCCTTTTTACAGTGAGCGCAATTTAGCTGCAATTGATGAAGCTGCGGGACAGATTAGGGATGGCAGGGTAATCGTTAAGACACTGGAAGAATTAGAGATAATTGAGAATGGGTAGGCTGATCTTTGCCGAAAAAGCATGGGAAGAATATGTATTTTGGCAGGAAACCGACAGAAGAACACTCAAGCGTAATAATCTGCTACTTAAGGACATAATTCGGAATGGAAACGAAGGAATTGGAAAACCGGAACCATTGAAACATTTAGATGAGTGGAGCCGACGAATAGATACTGTCCACCGACTTGTGTATCAGCTTAATGGTGATTTAATTGAAATATTACAATGTAAAGGACATTATACTGATAAACCCTGATTGAGGAATGTAAAAAAATTGTACACGCAAAGTCAGCTGATACCAAATTCGTCTGATGCCGTTCGGGAGCAACTCACTATATGCAGCATTGTTTTGTCTTTTTATAAGCGAATGATTATCTGAGGGGGTAGTTACCCGGCACGACGGTGGCTAAGCGGGACAACGACAACGGGGCCGCAGGGATTGGCGTACCAGGACATTGAGTATACTCTGGATGCTGTGAGAAACGTGGAACGGTATACCAACAACGCATACGGGGATCATCTGGGGAGTGCGCAGTTGGTGACGGACTGGAGAGGGAGTATTTACGAGCATCTGGAATACACGCCGTACGGGGAGCTGTGGGTAGATCATGCTACCAGTGAGGTAGGGATGAACCCGACGCTATTCCGGTTTACGGGAAAGGAGTTGGACGTAGAGACGGGTTTTTACTACTACGGAACCCGGTATTTGGACCCCAAGACGAGCAGGTGGATCAGTGCAGACCCTGCTATGGGAGAGTATGTGCCGCTTGCTCCCATCAATGACGACGCTAAAAAGCACAACCAGAATCTGCCGGGGATGGGGGGAATCTTTAACCTGGTCAACATGCACGTGTACCACTATGCGGGGAATAACCCGGTGGTACTCATAGACCCTGATGGAAGAACACCACGATCATATAAATTGTCTGAAAACCGGTATACATTTTCTCCTGACAGGTCAACACGAGATGGGGCTGCAGCTCTTTATAATTATGCGAGAACCAGAATGGATAAATTACATCAAGAAGGCGTTTTTTCATATACAACAAATAAAGTTGGAAGTATAAGATCTTGCTCGTACAGAAATTCTGATTTTGATTCATTGCGACAAGAATTAAAGTTGTTTAAAGAGAGCATTGAAAAATAAGTGTTTTTTTCAATAAAAGATATTATTTTTATTATATTTCTTTCTTTAATGATTGGTGGTATTGGGTTATTTCGAATGCTTGTATTTACAAAGGTTAGGCCAAAAATAATGATTTTTATTGCAATAATGGCCGCCTTAATATTTATGATAGTAAATATTACCATCTATATTATTAAATGAATGTAGGCGCAAATGTGTCGGACACCAATTGCGACACGAAAGCTCGTGAAAGGAGAATATAGGTGAAACCTGTTCATTTTAGAACTGCAGCTGCAACAATTTTAACGATTGTATTAAATATCTCGTTAATACTTGAACGGATAATAAATATTGAATTAGACAACAAATTGTACTATATGGTTATTATTGTTATTGTCATACCTTTTACACTTATTATATGTAAATATTTAAGTAGGGGCTACGATGAAACAGAAGAAAATAATGATTCAGTTTTCTATTGCATTTCAGTCTTTTTTTTAATTACATTCTTTTTTCTCTTGTTTAAGTTGTAACCGCTTAATGCGTAGTAAACGCATGGGTGACTGTACACGCAAAGTCAGCTGACACCGAATTCGTCTGGCGCCAAAGAATGCGTGCGAGACATCGAGCACGGCTTGTCAGACGATGTAACACGACGTGCTCTCCCCCTACGACCCGGCACGGCGGTGGCTGGTTACCATTACGACAACCGGCAAGCGGGGCGAGTTGCTTTACAAGAACATAGCCATACGCTGGATGCCGTGGAAAACGTGGAACGGTATACCAATCCGTACCTCTGTGTTTTTGCAAGAAATGCAGGGGAATCTTCACTTCATTGCAATGAAAAAACCTCCCAGGAAAAGGAGGTGAAGAAACCTGGGAGGGGCTGATAGTGCTCTGAAAGAGCCATACGCTAAATTGCCTATCAGATAATATAAATATACATTGTTTTTGGGCTGTAGTCAACCTTTTTGATACTTTTTTCCTTTGGTACAGGGCTTGACCAAGGCTTTGAATTCTACCACCCTGTATTTATGTCCGACTCAAACAAGAAAAGCGAAGAACATCTGGCTGAGGGTCAAATGCGTTTGGCCATTGTTCGCCATTCGGTAAGCCATATTATGGCCCAGGCTGTAACACAGCTCTTTCCCGGCACCAAGGTTGCCATTGGCCCTTCTATAGAAAACGGTTTTTATTATGATTTTCAGCTGCCCAGACAGATAAGCAACGAAGATCTTCCTGCTATCGAAGAAGCAATGAAAACGATCATCAATTCCAAACAGGATTTTGTCCGTATTGAACTTTCCCGTGAAGATGCCCTTAAACGATTTTCTGATGAACCTTATAAAGTCGAACTTATTGGCGATCTGCCGGAAACAGAAATAATTTCTGTCTATGAAAACCGTGACAGCGCCGGCGTTGCAGGCGAGGGCAAAACTGTATGGGCTGATCTTTGCCGCGGGCCTCATGTACAAAATACCCGGGAAATTCATACCGGTGCATTCAAGCTTCAGAGCATTGCCGGGGCATACTGGCGGGGAGATGAAAAGCGGCCCATGCTTACCCGTATTTACGGAACCGCCTGGGAAAATCCAAAAGACCTAAAAGCCTATCTTGCTTTTCTGGAAGAAGTGGAAAAACGGGATCATCGCAGGCTTGGAAAGGAACTCGACCTTTATTCTACCCACGAAGAAGCCGGCGCCGGTCTTATCTACTGGCATCCCAACGGCGGCCGCATGAGGGTAGCAGTTGAAAACTTCTGGCGTACAGAACATTACCGCAACGGCTATGAAATTCTTTACACGCCCCATATCGGCAAAAGCTGGCTGTGGGAAACATCGGGGCATCTGGGCTTTTACAGTGCAAATATGTACAACCCTATGGAAATCGACAACCAGGACTATATCATTAAACCAATGAACTGTCCTTTCCATATCATGATTTATAAAAACAAACAACGCAGTTACCGCGACCTTCCCCTGCGTTGGGCCGAACTGGGAACGGTGTACCGTTATGAACGGAGCGGCGTTCTTCACGGCCTGCTTCGTGTCCGGGGTTTTACCCAGGATGATGCCCATATCTTTTGTACTCCCGGTCAAATGGAAAGTGAAATTCTCGAAGTTCTCCGTTTCAGTCTTTGGATTTGGAAAGTTTTCGGCTTTACGGAGATCAAGGCATACCTTGCAACCAAGCCTGCCGAATCGGTTGGTGAACAAAGCCGCTGGGACGCCGCACTGGAAAGCCTCCGCAAGGCGGTGAATGCCGAAGGGCTTGCCTACGAAATTGACGAAGGAGGCGGCGCTTTCTACGGACCCAAAATCGATCTGAAAGTAAAGGATGCCATAGGCCGGGAATGGCAGATGACAACCATTCAGTTTGACTTTAATGAGCCAGAACGTTTTGACATGAGTTTTGTTGATACCGACGGACAGCACAAACGGCCGTACATGATCCACCGGGCGCTGCTCGGTTCTTTGGAACGGTTCTTCGGTATACTTATAGAGCACTTTGGCGGCGCTTTCCCGCCATGGATAGCGCCTGAACAGGCGGCGGTTATTCCCGTGTCGGAAAACTTTAATGACTATGCAAAAAAAGTTCTTTCGGAGTTACAGGCAAGGGATCTTCGTGTCAGTGCTGAACTGGATGACTCAAGGCTGAATGCAAAGATCCGCGGATGCCAGAACCGGAAAATTCCTTATATGCTGGTAGTTGGTCAGCGCGAAGAAGATGAAGGAACTGTAGCGATCCGGCTGCGGGATGGAAAACAGCTTGATCCGATGAAGACCGCAGATTTTGCCGCCTACCTGGAAGAAAAGATCAAGAGCCGCAGCCAGGAGCTGTAACCAGGTTCCAAAACTCATTCGCCAATGATTTTTACCAATACCCGTTTACGCCGCTGCCCGTCGAATTCACCGTAAAAAATCTGTTCCCAGGTACCAAAGTGAAGTCTCCCTCCGGTAATCGCCACTACAGCTTCTCTGCCCATGATTTGCCGTTTCATATGTGCATCGGCATTTACCTCGCCGGTGTTGTGCCGGTACGAAGCTACCGGTTCATGCGGAGCAAGCTTTTCCAGCCATACATCAAAGTCATGGTGAAGACCGGATTCATCGTCATTGATAAAAACACTTGCCGTAATATTCATGGCATTTACCAGGCATAACCCTTCCTGTATTCCCGATTCAGTCAGAAGTTTTTCCACCTCGCCGGTTATGTTGATAAATTCCCGGTTCTTTTTAGTAGTAATCCACAATTCTTTTGTCAGGGATTTCATAAACACCTCTTGTTTTTAGTATACCATTATTGAACCATTGACACAATTTAAAATAATTGTTACGGTTAATTTATCCGGGGCTGTAGCTCAGTTGGCTAGAGCGCTTGAATGGCATTCAAGAGGTCAGGGGTTCAATTCCCCTTAGCTCCAGTTAAAGTTTTTTATTGCAGGTACTTTTTCCACTACAAAAAAATCCACTATAACCCAGTAGACATCTCATGAGCTAAGGGGAATTGAAACTTTTTTGCGACCCCTGAAAACCAAACAAGCGTGCAGGTTTGAAGGGGTAAGCGTACAAGGATGTACGCTTAGCAAAAAAGGCGGGTTGGAAGCCTGAAACAGGATGTTGAAGGCTGGAAACCAATTCCCCTTAGCTCCAGTTAAAGTTTTTTATTGCAGGTACTTTTTCCACTACAAAAAAATCCACTATAACCCAGTAGACATCTCATGAGCTAAGGGGAATTGAAACTTTTTTGCGACCCCTGAAAACCAAACAAGCGTGCAGGTTTGAAGGGGTAAGCGTACAAGGATGTACGCTTAGCAAAAAAGGCGGGTTGGAAGCCTGAAACAGGATGTTGAAGGCTGGAAACCAATTCCCCTTAGCTCCAGTTAAAGTTTTTTATTGCAGGTACTTTTTCCACTACAAAAAAATTCACTATAACCCAGTAGACATCTCATGAGCTAAGGGGAATTGAAGAAAATCGCTAACATGTTATAGTATAAATGATTATGCAAAAAACGATTTTTTCATAGGGTAAGAAAATTTCAAAAAACCAGAGTTTATGGAAATTATTGGTAATAAACATGAATACAATAATGGATATGCTTTCTTATAACTTTATTATCCGTGCGCTGATTGTGGGTTTTTTTGTCTCCCTCTGTGCAAGCCTTCTGGGAGTAAGTCTTGTTTTAAAACGTTATTCGATGATAGGCGACGGCCTTTCCCACGTTGGTTTTGCCGCTCTGGCAATTGCTTCCGCACTTAACATGACTCCTCTGACCGTTTCTATCGCAATCGTCGTTGCATCGGCGTTTTTTCTTTTACATCTCAGTGAACATTCCAAAATTCGCGGAGATGCAGCCATCGCTCTGTTTTCTACCAGTGCGCTTGCTATCGGCGTAATGGTTATCTCCATGACAACAGGAATGAATACCGATGTCTATAACTATCTTTTCGGCAGCATACTTGCGATGAGCAAAGCCGATCTTCAGCTAAGTATAGTACTTTCTGTTTCGGTATTGCTGCTCTTTGTGGTTTTTTACAACAAGATCTTCACCATTACCTTTGACGAAACCTTTGCCCGGGCAACGGGAGTTAAGGCAAGCCTTTATAACATGATAATCGCGTTACTTACAGCGGTAACCATTGTCCTTGGAATGAGGATGATGGGCGCTTTGCTTATTTCCAGTCTTGTCATCTTTCCTGCCCTTTCTTCAATGCGGCTTTTTAAAAGCTTTCGTTCGGTAACCATTTCTTCGGCCCTAATCTCGATATTTTGTTTCCTTGCCGGAGTTGTAATTTCTTTTCTTTTTGCCACTCCTACAGGAGCCAGCGTAGTTGTAATTAATATACTGATCTTTGCAATTTTCTCAGGTATTGGTATTCTGCGAAATTAGCAAAAATCCCGACTGCCTAACACTTGACAAATTTGCGTGCCCATGGTATGTTAACGACCGGTCGGTAACATCGTGACTAATGATGATGTAATTAGAGCTGCTTTCAATGTATGGGGGCAGGAATTTTATAAAACCACAAGTCTTGCAAAACTTGCAGAGTCATTGGGTGTCTCCAAACCTGCCCTTTACCGGCATTTTCCCGATAAACAATCCCTGCAAAAAGCCATGGAAGAACGTTATTTTGATGATTATGCCGCCGCCATGAAACCGGCCATAGAAGAAGCGCAGAAAAAAGACAGTTGGCAGGAAAGGCTCCTGACCATGGTAGAGTTTTTTTCCGGTTATTATGCCCGGCATTTTGATTATTTTATTTATTCCATAATCGAGATTCACGATCAAAAGCAGCCTCATTTTTTTAATGAAGAAGCGATTATTAAACGGGGAGTTTCTTTTGAAAAACTAAGGTTAAACTTTTCTGAACAGCAGCCCTCAATACTGTTTCTGGCAGGTGTTTCCGCATTCTTTGGAACCGGAATGTTCCATAAGCGCCGTTTTGGAATCAAGGATAATAAAATAAAGAAAGAATACCTGCAGGAATACTGGTTCTCCAAAGTGCCGTCTGAAGAAGAAATCGGCAATTTTTCCCGATCAATAGCCGAATTGGTACGCCTTGGCCTTCTTTTTGAAGAAGCGGTTGTAAATACCCTGCCCTATGAAGAACTGGAAAAACCAGACGAAGAACTTATTGTTGCGCCGGATCCGCTTCTTAAAGCAGTTGCCGAAGTGGTGGCAGAAGAAGGGCCGTGGAATGCTTCAATGGAAACAGTAGCAAAACGCTCCGGCCTTTCCAAAAGCGGACTTTATGCCCACTTTAAAAGTAAAGAAGATATGCTTTCCCGTCTTTTTATGACTGAGTTTGACAGGGTTGGCCAGTATACAGCCCGCCGGACTGCTTCCGGAAAAAACAGGGAGGAAAGGCTTTACCTTGCCATAGTTTCCATCACCGACTACCTGCGTACCAGGCCGGATATACTTATTGCTTTAAACTGGGTTCGAATCCAGCAGCTAGAACTGGACATTTCGGCGCCTGCAGCCCTGTATAATTTTTTCAGAGATTTAAAGGTTGCGGTCTCGTTGGATGACATCTGGGAAAAAACTATCCATTGGATTCTTTTTCTATTAATAGCAGTCCTGAAACATTATTATATAATTGATACAAATATCGAAAAAAAACCTAAAAATGAATTTAATTACAACTGTTTACGGCGGTTGTTCAGGTTTATCAGTTTGGGGATAGAAGGATTTGAAGAGGAAACTCCTGGTTAAAGTTTTGCATACGATACAAGCGTTGCAATAAATTGATCGAAAGTTTTAATCTCTAAAATACTTTTCTGTTTCTTTTCTTCGGAAATTACTTCGGTTATAAAATCAAATATATCCTTAAAAAACAGGCTGTCACGAATATTTATTGCGAGCAGAAATACTATATTCACTTTTCTGTTGTTCCAGAGGATAGCATTTGGATGGAGTGAAACTGCAATGGCAGAATTAAGCGCACACATCTCAAATGGATGAGGTATAGCGATATTAAGATAAGCACTGGAGCTTACAAGTTCGCGTTCGAATATTTTCTTTTTAAACGATGAATCTACATAACCGCGTGATTCAAGAGTACCCGCAAGATTTTCGATAACGTCGCTTTGATTTTTTAGATCATCATTAACAAAAAACAGTTCTTCTTTAAACATTGACCGCAATTTGGATTCCACTCTTGATTTAATGCGGTCTTTAAGAACCTCTTCAATTTTTTTAGATACAGCCAACACATCCTTGTTGGTTAAATATGTTGAAATTTTAATACAGGGCTGTGCGGTTTCGGAAAAAAACGGGATGGTGGTAATAATCAAATCATAGCCGGAATAGGAATCAAGATCTTCATGTGACGATACAATGCCCGTAAGCAAAAGGCTGTTTTCAAAAGTGATCATCAATTTGTTTGCAAGATCAGATGAATCAAGAAAATATTGAGGATTAACAAGTACGGCTCTGACTTCATGTTTTATCACTTTACGCTCTTCTATTAAAACCCCCAGGTAAAGTGCAAGGTAAGAAATTTCATCCTCGGATAAAATAAAACCTGTTTCCTGTGTTATTATGTTGGCAATGAAAACAGAAACATCATAGATAAACGGATAAGAATTTTTTATTTCCAGCATTTGCGGATTTCTGAGTACAATATTGTGCCGCAGCCGTACAAGCAGATTTTTTAAATGAAGCGAAAAACGAACAGTAAAATCCGAATTAACGATGGAAATATTATAGGCTTCCTTTGTCTTTTCCTGCATCAATGACATAAGCCTTACAACATTATCGCCGACAAATTCGCTTAATTGATCAACATTTACATCGTTTACGCTGTCGGAAACGGCACGGGTCATTACAAGCAGGGCAAAATGGTATATCTCGCTCTGTAAAAATTCTATACCAAAGCTTTTTTCAACCCGGCTGGTTAAGCCGGCAACAATATTACATATTTTTTCGCTTACCAGCGTTTTCCATTCAACTGGTTCGCTTTCGGATAATACACTGTACAGCCGTTTTCTCTCCATGGTAATTGCTATATGCAGCACAAGATTTAACAAAGAAAAATCGTCCATAAAATAATGATTTGCCCGCAAAGAATCGGAAATGATATCTTTAACGACAAGAAGATCGTAATTCGGAAGATAACTTTGCATCAGTTTGATGCTGAGAAAAGAATTTTCGGAATCTTCGTAAATAAGTTTACTTATCAGCTTTTTCTTGTTTGTTTCCGGACCTTCTATCGAAATCAGATTGTTCTTTGTTTTGATAACCAAATCAAAATCGGACAGCTCAGACTTTAGTTTGGGAAGTTCATTCACAAGGGTTATGGGAGATATACACATTTCTCCTGCAAGTGTATCCAGGTTACATTGGCCTTCTTCCAAAAACAGCTTGCGGAGAATATATCTTTTTCTGTCCTCCGAGCTTTGCGGTGCAGAAGGTAATTTCTTTTCTGAAATAACGTTTGCAAGCCTTTCCTTGTCACTTACAAAGAACCCTTTGCGGGAAGACTCAATTAAACCGGGAGTCTGGTAGTTGATATCGCTTATATAACTTTTTATACTACGGACAGATATGTTAAGCAATGCAGACATGGAAAAAGAAGTAACCCACCCATCCTGGCTGCTAAGAAATTTTAATATTGTTAGTTCCTTGCTTTTTAACACCTGATTACCCTTGCCGGAAAACCAAACATTTTCCATATGTACTATAACATGCGGATTAACACAGTTTATACATTATAATCTGCACCATAAAAGTGCAAAACATGATATATAACCGATCCAATATGCATGCAATAATTTGAATAAATTCAGGCAAATAGACAATTAACAAAATCCAATCAAGCGGAGGTTTTCCATGGACATAATCAGTGAATGTATGCAGATGACATCATTTGGAGGCGAAGCAAAAAGCCTGGCAATGCTTGCCATAGAGCAGGCCCGGAACGGCGATTTCGGACAAGCAGAAGAAAGCATAAGGAAATCCGCAGAATCGCTCAAAAAAAGTCATCAGGCGCACACAAATCTGTTGAGTTATGAGGCTGAGGAAGAGAACTTGCAGGTAACCCTTTTTATGGTTCATGCATCAGATCATCTTACATCAGCCAGCGTTATCCATTTGTTGGCGGAAGAATTGATTTATTTGCACAAAGGGGGAAAGCATGTATAAAATTGCACTAATTTGCGAACACGGCGCCAGTACGGGTATTTGTGTGCGAAAAATGATTGAGGCATCTTCAAAACTGGGCATCGAAAGTGATATTGCAGCACATTCGGCGGCTAAACTGGAAAGTATTATAAACGATCTGGATTGTATACTGCTCGCGCCGCAGCTTGCATTCAAACTTGATCATTTTAAAAAAACATATCCTGAACACGTATCTAAAATGACCATTGTTAATTCCATGGATTTCGGCATGATGGACGGTGAAAAAATTCTAAAGGAGGCAGTTGCCATGATAGAGAAAAAATGAAACTCTGTCTCTCTTGAAATGACGGAGCCTTGCTGCTCCGGAAAAAACAAAAATATTTGGAGGATATTATGGACAAAATTATGGTTTATCTGCAAAAAGTGTTAACACCTATGGCTAATAAAATCTCAGGCAATAAATTCATGGTGTCTCTGGCTCAGACTTTTCAGTTGTTGCTGCCAATTATAATGATCGGTTCGTTTGCCTGTTTGGGAGCGTTTTTGGATATCCCTGCATGGCAGGCATTTGTTACTTCTACCGGATTGCAGTTTATTTTTATGACAATCCAATCCCTGACACTCAGCATTATTGCATTGTATGTCGTGGTTGTCCTGCCGTACCAGTATGCGCAGAAACTCGGGATAAATCCGGTATCTGCGTCAATTATTTCGCTGATGGCTTTTTTAATAGTAACTCCCCACGATCTTTACACGGCAATACCAACGCAATGGCTTGGATATACCGGTCTGTTCGGCGCGATGATTGTTTCCGGTCTTGTTCCGCAATTTATCAGATTTCTGATCAACAAAAAAATATATGTGCATATGCCAAAAGGCGTGCCTCCCATTGTTGAAGATTCTTTTGCTTCACTGGTGCCCTCTCTGTTCACCTTGATCATCGCGGTTATTGTTTCCCGGATTTTTGCCAGTACAAGTTTCGGAAGCTTCCATAACGTAATTTATACAGTAATACAGACTCCGCTCAAGAGCTTCGGATTATCGTTACCGGCCTACCTTACCATGCAGATTCTGTGTACATTGCTGATGTTCTGCGGTATCCACGGCAACACGGTGTTTGCTACATTCTTCCCGATTACCATGGCGGCAAGCGCAGAAAATCTCGCCGCTCTTGCAGCAGGGCAGCCACTTCCGAATATTATAACAGGTTCGTTTTCCGTATTCTGCCAACCCGGCGGTATCGGCGCTACTTTTGGCCTGGCATTTCTGTTAATGTTCCTGGCAAAATCTAAACGCCTGAAAACTTTGGGTAAACTCTCAATACTTCCTGCAATATTCGGTATCAACGAGCCTTTGATTTTTGGTATTCCGATCCTGCTTAACCCTCTGCTCTTTATCCCCTATGTATTAAGCCCTATAGTTTGTACTGTGGTCAGCTACCTTTCCATAGCGATAGGAATTGTTCCAAGATTGTCGGGGACAGAGGTTAACTGGACTATGCCGCAGTTTGTTTCCGGATTTTTGGCTCAGGGCCCGCAGGCAATGATATTACAAATAGTGTTGGTTGCCATAACAACATTAATATGGTTCCCCTTCTTCAAAATGGTAGACAAACAAATCTCTGCCGAAGAAACCGAAACCAAAGACGAATCATAAAACCTAAAAGGGGAATAGCATTGGCATTCCCCTAAAAACAAACATTGCGGAGGGTGGAAGCATGCAGTTCAGAAATTTGTTCAGTCCCATAAAAATAAACGGGATGATATCACGTAACAGGATTGTAGCTTCCCCCATAGGTAATGTTTTTGAAGAGAAAGCTCTGGGCGGCGCCGGTATCGTTATTTGCGGACATACAATTGTCGATCCCGGCCGCTCAAGCTTTGCCTCGCCGGATGAACCGTATATATTCAGCAAATATTCGGTAGAAGAAGCCCGTTCCAGAATACGCAAATGCCGCCAGTCTGGTGCAAGATCCTCAATAGAATTGTTCCATGCCGGTCAGTATGCGCGTGTTAAGGATTATGCAATCGGGTCCATGGGATTTATCCGTGAAGACGGCGTAGAAGTGAAAGCAATGACCCCCGAAATGATGGAAGAAGTTGCGGATTGCTTTGCTGTTGCGGCAAAAGATGCCAGGGATCTCGGATTCGACATGATTTTTATGCATTTCGGGCACGGCTGGCTCGCTCCGCAATTTTTATCACCGTTGTTTAATCAGCGCACAGACGAGTATGGCGGCTGTTTCGAAAACCGCGCAAAATTCCCGAAGCGTATCCTGGAAAAAGTCAGACAGGCAGTGGGAAAGGACTACCCAATTGATATGCGTATCAGTGCTGTCGAATGGGTCGAAAACTCCATTGAGTTTGAAGATACATTGCAATTCATAAAACTTGTAGAACCGCTTATCGACACAGTACAGATTTCGGCAGGACTCGATATAAACCATGAAGGCAATGTTCACATGACAACAACCAATTTTAAAGGCCACATGGTAAACGCGAAATATGCGGAAATTGTAAAGAAAAACGTAAGTATCCCGGTATCTGTTGTCGGTGCGGTAATGAATCCATTCGAGGCCGAAGAATTGATTATTTCGGGCAAGGTCGATCTGGTTGCTTTTGGCAGAAGTTTCATAGCCGATCCCGACTGGCCGAATAAAGCAAAGGACGGGCTTGCAGAAGACATAGTCCCCTGCATTCGCTGTATGCAATGCTACCACATATCGACCAACCGGAGGAATGTAGGCTGTTCAGTAAATCCAAGATATACAAATGAAGGTTTTATTTCAAAGACACCCGAAAAAGCGGAAACCAAAAAGAAAATTATTATAATCGGCGCAGGCCCTGCGGGAATTATTGCCGCACTTACCTGTAAAAAACGGGATCACAATGTGATCCTTTTTGAAAAAGAAGATAAACCCGGCGGACTTTTACGCAGCATAGCCCGGGAGTATTATAAAAAAGATATTAGAAATTATTTGCACTACCTGACCAGGCAGTTGGAAAAATCCGGCGCCGACATCCGGTACAATACTGCGGCAACACCCGAGATGGTAAAAGAATTGCAGCCGGATGCGATTTTTGTGGCTGTCGGTGCCAAGCCGCTTACACCGGAAATAAAGGGTATTGAAAACAGTAATGTAATCGGTTTCCTTGAAGCAATGCAAAACGAAAATTGCACGGGAGAAAATATTGCAGTAATTGGCGGCGGCACAATCGGCGCCGAGATTGCCCTGGAACTTGCAGAACTGAAAGGTAAAAACGTTACCATTGTCGAAATGACCAATGAAATCGCAGCACAGGGCAATATGCTTTACAGGATCGCACTGAGACAGAAAATGGATGCAACAAAAAGTTTAACCAGACTAACGGAAACAACATGCAAGGAAATAAGTTCCGGCAGTGTAACAGTAGTATCTAAAGACGGCAAGGAAAAATCATTAAAGGCCGATACCGTTATTATTGCAGTTGGTGTAAAAGAAGACAGAACCTTTGCCGATAGTTTTTACGGCATAGTACCGGATACATTTATTATCGGCGATTGCGAACGGCCGGGAAAGATCATGGAGGCTGTTTTTGACGGATACGCAATCGCATCGCGTATCTAGGGAGGAAATGGGATGGGCTTATTAAAAAAGGATTTTTTGTGGGGAGGCGCCGTAGCGGCAAACCAGTGTGAAGGAGCATATAACGCTGACGGCAAGGGACTGAGTACGGCGGATGTTACAATTGCCGGCGCATTCGGTGTACCAAGAAAACAAACAGACGGGGTGCTTGCCGGTCAATATTATCCAAGTCATCGGGCAATAGATTTTTATCATCGGTTCAAGGAAGATATCGCCCTTTTTTCCGAAATGAGATTTAAATGTTTTCGTACCTCGATAAACTGGAGCAGGATATTCCCGAATGGAGACGACAATGAGCCAAACGAATCCGGCCTGCAATTTTACGATGCTCTTTTTGATGAATTAATAAAGCATAATATCGAACCTGTTGTAACGATTTCTCACTATGAAACGCCGTTTAATCTGGTAAAAAAATACGGGTCATGGAAAAGCCGCAAGTTAGTCGATTTTTTTGTAAACTATTGTGACGTTATTTTTAAAAGGTACAAGGACAAAGTAAAATACTGGATGACGTTTAACGAAATTAATGTAATTATTCTGAATCCTTTTATGACTTCGGGAATACCGACCGATAACGGAGAGAATTTTGACAGTATAGTTTATCAGGCGGCGCATCATCAGTTGATAGCAAGTGCCAAAGCGGTAAAGCTGGGGCATCAGATAAATCCCGGTTTTCAGATTGGAATGATGATGCTGTACCCCACTTTTTATGCAGAGAGCTGTAATCCCAAAGATCAACTTATGGCAATGAAAGCAATTGATTCGCATTATTACTTTTCCGATGTCCAGGTCAGGGGATGCTATTCGGCAAAAGCGCTCCGGCTCCTCGAGGAAAAAGGCGTATCACTGGAAAAACTGTCCGGCGATGATCAACTATTACAGGAAGGGACGGTTGACTATATCGGGTTCAGTTATTACAACAGTAACATTGCAACCTCACGGGAAGATGCCGAATTCACCGGAGGAAATATGTTGAACGCAGTAAAAAATCCGTATTTACAGGAAAGTGAATGGGGTTGGTCGGTTGACCCTACAGGACTCAGGATTGCACTTAACAATCTTTACGACCGTTATCGAATTCCGGTATTTGTTGTAGAGAATGGATTTGGCGCCGTTGACAGGGTCGAGCCGGACGGCAGTATCCATGATGATTATCGAATCGAATATTTAAAAAACCATATTCAGGCGATTAAGGCTGCGGTACTTGAAGACGGTGTTGACTGTATGGGTTACCTGCCGTGGGGATGCATAGACCTGATAAGCGCCGGTACCGGAGAAATGAAAAAACGGTACGGATTTATCCATGTGGATCTTGACGACAAAGGGGAAGGCAGCCTGAAAAGAAGCCGTAAGGATTCGTTTTTCTGGTACAAACGCTGTATTGAATCAAACGGCGGCATTATATAAAAATAAATAAAGGGAAGCATTATGTACACCGAAACAACAAAAGTAATTAATCAATTAGGGTTGCATGCACGGCCTGCTTCCAATCTGGCATTAAAAGCAAAAGAGTTCAGTTCCGCAATTATGATTAAAAACCTAAGCAATCCAAACGCAAAACCCATAGCCTTAAGCGCCAGGACATTTATGAAAATCCTGGCCGCCTCAATTAAGATGGGATGCATGGTTGAAATATCAGCCAACGGCGAAGATGAACAGCAAGCAGTAAAAGAAGTAGTAAAACTTTTTGAATCAGGATTCTCAGAAAAATAATCAAAACTGAAGTTATAATAAAGCACAATTTTATACAAAATAATTCTCTGTCATATTGACAATTTTTCAGAATAAATGTATGTTAACGACCGGTCGGTAACATACAGCCGATCATTACATTTTTTTGGGTTTTTGTTTAGAATTTTGCAAGAACCGGAGTTTAATTATGAATAAATTATTAGCAATATACCTGCTTTTTTTATCAATTACTTGCTTTGCACAGCAAGGGGCAGGAAATCAGCCCATGGCTGTTTCGCAGCCAACAGCTGATAGTTTGCCAAAATCCCCCGCCATCCCCATAATACCGGACAAGGCTGTGGAAATGGCTATAGAAAACAACCTTAGCCTTCAGCAAACCATATTAACCAACGAAGCAAAACGCCGCGCCGGTCAAACACCCTGGAATGTATTCATTCCTACCATAGAAGTGTCCGGCACTCTGGGGCGGCTTAATAAAGAACCGGAAGGGACTTCAATACCATTCCCGCCACCTATTGGTCCGGTCACAATTCCCGGTGGTCCTCAGTGGGTACTTTCCGGATCACTTCAACTTTCTCTGACCCTTAATATCGGGACTTTTGTTGGGATGAAACAAACTATAGAAGAGTATCAAGCAGGAAAAATCACCATAGAAAAAGCAAAACTCCAGTTGGAACGAGATGTCCGTAAGGCGTATTATCAATTGCTTTTGGTAAAGGAACAAGTCGCACTGCTCCAGGGAAGTTATGAAAATGCGAACAGGCAGGTTGCAATGGCCCAGGCGAATTACCGGGGCGGGCTGATACCCGAAGTAAACCTCCTGCAAGTACAGGTAGCACGGGAAAACTTAAAGCCTCAAATCGATGAAGCAGAGAATGCTTATCGTATGTTAATGGCGTCTTTTGCCATGTTCCTTGGTCTGCCCTACGATGCGGAATTTGAATTGGTTCCTCTTCCGGGAGACGTAGAATTTATTGTACTGGAAGCACAGGATCTTATTTCCCGGGCAGCGTCAAATAAACCGGAAGTAGAAGAGCTAAGACGAAATCTTGCGGCCTTAAAAGCGCAAAAAACAGCTCTATTTTACAATCTCTATACTCCCAGTCTGATTTTTGGCTTTAACATGGATCCCACGTTCATGGGAGATCCAATGAAAGACAGTTGGTTCAACGGTGATTCCTGGCAGCAAAGGTCAGGAATGTTCAGAATTACCCTTGGCTGGCGGCTAAACGCATTTATTCCCTTTACCAGAGAATATCAAAGTTACCAGGCTATGAAAGATGCAGTAAAAGCAATGGAACTGGGCATGAGCCAGGCGGTACAGGGAACCGAGATGGAAGCATACAACATCATTATGCAGCTGGAAAAAACCAGAACCACCGCAGAAGCGCAGCGTATGACGGTGAATTTGGCCGCAAGAACTTTACAGCTTTCAGAAACTGCCTACCGGAACGGTCTTAAAACATATTTGGAAGTGCAAAACGACGAACTGGCCCTGCGTCAGGCGCGACTTGGAACTCTTCAGCAGAATTATAACTATTTAATGAGTTTACTTGATCTTGAATACGCAATAGGCGTTCCCTTCGGAACTCTGAGCGGGAGGAATTAATATGAAGCACAACAATCGATCAAACGTAATTTTACGAAACATTTTGTTCGCCTTTGCCGTACTGTCAATAGCTTTTCTTTTTACCGGCTGCGGGAATAAAGGAGACTCAGGAGGTCCCGGAAGCGATGTACCGGTATTTGCCGTCAATACGTCAACAGCCACCCAGGGTCAGATCTGGGATTATATAGCCCTTTCGGGAGACATTATTGCTGGTTCAACCGTAGATGTTTTTTCAGATGTAGCGGGCAGGGTAACCCGCGTCTATGTCGAAATGGGCAGCCGTGTAGACCGCGGTTCACCCATTGCGGCGGTGGATCCCAGTAAGCCGGGAATGAACTTTATTCCCGGCGTTGCAAATGCACCCATAGCCGGAATAGTGGTTGCCTTGCCTGCCCAGGTAGGCGCTACAGTAAGCCAGGCAGTACCGCTTGCCCGTATTTCCGGTACCAATGCCCTGGAAATAAAGGTTCATGTAGCAGAACGTTTTATCTCCAAAATAGCAATGAATCAATCCTGCGAAATTACCCTGGACGCCTGGCCGGGCGAAGTATTCAGGGGAACGGTTACAGAAATAAGTCCTGTAGTAGATCCTGCTTCGAGAACCATGGAAGTAAAAGTGAATGTAACAAACCAGGGAGACAAACTTAAAGAAGGAATGTTTGCCAAGGTTAAATTGATTACCGAACAAAAAGAAAGCATTGTTAAGATTCCCGCTTCCGCCCTGATACAGCGTTTTGGTGAAAACTATGTGTTTGTAGTAGTGGAAGAAGCAACCGCTGAAACGCCAAACACAGAACAAGCACCGGAAAAAAAGGGATTTTTTGCGTCGATTTTTGGCAGAAAGAAAAAGGATAATACCGATGATGCGCCTGTTGTACCAGCCAAACACTATATTGCAATAAAACGCATCGTTACACCGGGCATTTTAATTGATGGTGTACTGGAAATAACTGCTGGCTTAAAACCCAATGAAGAATTCATTGTCAAAGGTCAAACCCTCCTGAACGACGGCGCCCGTGTTAATGTGATCGAAAGGGTAACACCCCTGAGTTCGGAACGTTAGGAGGCCGGTATGAGCGTTGCAAAAACGGTCGTTAACAGACCTACTACAGTTTTTATTATATTTTTACTGCTTATCGGTCTGGGTTTTTTTGCGCTGATCAACCTGCATATTGATCTTTATCCGGAAATTAATCCGCCGTACCTGGTAGTTGTAACCCAGTATCCCGGCGCCAGTCCCGAAGAAATAGAGAGAACCATAGTACGTCCTATGGAAGCGGCCCTTTCTACTGTTTCAAGTCTGGAAAAGGTAACTTCCACATCTGCAAAAGGATCGGGAATGGTTATTTTGCAGTTTACCTACGGTACTGACCTTGCCGATGCATCCAACTCGGTTCGCGATGCACTGGAACGAGTCAGAGGTTACCGTCCAGCCGGTGCGGATTCTCCGATGATCTTCAAGTTTGATCCGTCAATGATACCCATCATAGGTCTGACGGTTCGGGGAAACCGGTCCCAGGAAGAACTCCGTGAAATCGCAGAAGATACAATTATACCCAGAATAGAACAAACTCCCGGTGTGGCCACTGCCAGTCTTATGGGAGGCAGGGAAAAAATCGTCAAAGTAGAAATACCCCAAAGCCGTCTGGAAGCCTACGGTCTTACAGTAACGCAGATTCAGCAAATGCTGGCAGCGAATAACACCCAGATCGCTGCAGGAACAATCACCGAAGAAAACATGTCCTACATTCTGACTACAATGGGAGAATATAAATCACTGGATGAAATACTCAGTACCGTTGTTTCCTATCAGGGCGGCGGGCTTGTGGGCGGAAAGCCCATGCCGCGCAGTGTTTATCTTAGAGACCTGGCCAATGTTGCCGAAGGATACCGGGATCAAACCAGTATTGTATTGGTAGACAATACCCCCTCTGTAATGATGATGGTTCAGAAACAAAGCGGGAAAAATTCCGTCCAGACCGCCCGTGATCTCAGGCAGCGTCTGCTTCGGATTCAGCACGAAATACCCCGGGATCTGCAAATAGACGAACTGTTTAACACCACCGATATTATCGAAAATTCGATTAACCAGGTTACCTCTTCGGCAATGAGCGGCGCAATTCTGGCCGTCTTAATTCTCTTTCTCTTCCTCCGTTCCATTAAACCCACGGTAATCATAGGTGTGGCAATTCCTGTTTCGATTATCATAACAATCATGACGATGTATTTTGCCGGCCTTACGTTGAATCTGATGACTCTGGCGGGCCTGGTACTGGGTATAGGAATGCTGGTGGATAACTCTGTCGTTATCCTGGAAAATATTTACCATTACCGGGAAAAGGGCGCAAAGTTAAAACCCGCGGCAATACTGGGAACTTCGGAAATGTTAACGGCTATTGTAGCTTCAACCATAACTACAATCTGCGTTTTTGCTCCCCTGGTTATGTTTAAAAGCCTTCTGGAAATGGGAGGCGAAATGTTTTCCGGTCTGGCGTTTACCGTGGTTATTTCGCTTTCAGTTTCCCTTGTTGTAGCCATGTTCCTTGTACCGGTTCTTTCCAGTCATTATTTACCGCTGGTTACCAGAAAGCAGCAACCGCTGACCGGCCCCCTTGTTGGAGTTGACAATAAAATTGCCGGCTTTCTTTCCTGGCTGGATGAAAAATACCGCCGGGCAGTCCGCAGGGTACTCAAACATAAAGGTTTGGTAATCTTAACACTTTCTGTTTTATTTATTGTGAGCATGGTTGTTGCGCTTAAGGTTGTTGGTTATGAATTTATGCCCCAGCAGGACGAGGACAATGTAGCAATTAACGCAACGCTTCCCATGGGCACAGCTCTTGCCCAAACAGAGGCAACATTGCACCAACTTCAGGGTATTGTAGAACGGGAAATCGACAAATCATTATATAAAGAACTGATTCTTAATGCCGGCGGCGGAGGCGGTTTTGCCAGAACCGGCGGAACGCACAGCGGTTCGCTGCGGATAAACCTGGTTGATTATAAAGACCGGACCATGACCGCAGATGAAATAAAAAACAAACTCCGCGGCTATTTTAACGAATTCCCCGGAGTATCTTTTTCTTTTGGCAGCGGATTCGGCGGCGGTTCGATGGGCGGAGGAAGCCCGGTAAGCATTGTTATCCGTACAGAAGACCTCGTTAAAGGCAAGGCAATAGCAGACCGTATAGCTGCATTAATCAGCGAAAAGGTTCCCGAAGCGACAGAACCCACGGTTGATCTGCGCGATGGACTTCCGCAAATCGAGATAGAAATAAACCGGGAAAAACTCTATGCTCTGGGACTGAATACCTACACAGTTGGCAACGAAATTAAAGCTGCCGTAGATGGTATAACAGCTACCCGGTACAAATCCGGTTCGAACGATTATGATGTTGTGCTGATCCTGGCAGAAGCGGATCGAAGTACCCGTCCGGCGCTGGATCATATCTTTATAAACAGTCAAATTGCCGGCAGGGTTCCTCTTTCCAGTTTTGCCACTTATAAGGAAGGAACCGGCCCTCTGACAATCAGCAGAGAAAACCAAAGCCGGGTCGTTCGTGTTACAGCCGGCAGGGCAACAAAAGTCAAGCAAAGCGATCTGTCCGAAAAGGTGCGTAATCTTGTTACTTCGGAAATCCCCGCCGAAGATGATGTAATAATCAGCTTTGAAGGTGATACTGCAGAACTGGAAAAAATGATGCGGACTTTTGTTTTAATCCTCACCGTTGCCGCATTCCTTGTATTCGGAGTTATGGCAAGTCTTTTTGAATCCTTCAGGGATCCCTTTATTATTATCTTTACCGTACCGCTTTCCATGATTGGAATTGTACTGATCTATCTGATTACCGGTACCATTTTTAATATCCTTACCGCAGTTGGATTATTGGTACTGCTGGGGGTTATCGTTAACAACGGTATTATCCTTGTAGACTATACAAACTTGCTGCGGAAACGCGGGTACAATCTTATAGATGCCTGTGTAGAAGCTGCAGGAAGCCGCCTTAGGCCCATACTTATGACCACGTTAACTACTATTTTAGGACTGGTACCCATGGCCTTTTTCCCCGGAGAAGGTTCGGAACTGGTAGCCCCAATCGGAAAAACTGTTTTGGGCGGTCTTTCTTTCGGCACCTTAATGACATTGTTCCTTATGCCTACAATTTATGCCATCATGAACAGAAAGGACGATGAACGAAAAGCCAGAGCACAAGCAAGACGCGAAGAGATAGCCTCAGGGCACAAAAGAAAAAGAGTAAAAGCAAAGGACACTCAAGAGCAGGAGGAAAACAATGCTGAGAATTGAAATTGTCGCCAATCGTTCGGTAGAAGAAAATATTCTGGAAGCTCTTAAAGAGCATGGCGTAGGCAAGCACTATACTCTTTACCCCAACGTTTTGGGGGTCGGTACCAGCGGCCCTCGCATGGGAGATGCTGTCTGGCCTGAGTTAAACTTTGCACTGGTAGTCTGGTGTGAAAAAGAAGAAGCAGAAGGCATAGTAGTTGCAATTAAGGAAGTTAAGGAAAAGTATCCAGACGAAGGCATTAAGATTTTTGGATTATAGTTTCTAAAATCGCAATCAGTTTTTCTCCACGGGAAAGATAATCGCCTATGTCTTTATAAAAAATTTCGGCCTTGTTCATTGTCAGACGGTAACCGTAAGACCAAGACCAAGGGCATTTGAAACTTTTATGAATGTAAGCATATTGCAATTGACTCCGTTCTCAATCTTGGATAACTGTTGTTGGGTAACATGGCTTTTTTCAGCAAGTTCTTTTTGGGTCAGGCCGCGTTTTTCACGGGCTTCTACTATTGCATAGCTTAATGCAAGCAGGCGTTTTTCTTCTTCAAAGGCCTTCTTGAATTCCGGATTTTTCATTTCTTCAGCTAAATACTTTCTAAAACTCATAATAAACTCCTTATTTCCTTTTCTGTATATCTGGCTAAAAAATCATCACGGTTTTTCTTTGCCTTTTTTATTTCCGATTTCGGTACTTTATCTGTATTTTTTTCAAATGCATTTGTAAGAATTATAATATTTTTATAACAGAAAAAATATAAAATCCTCACTTGATCTCCCGTTAATTTTATCCTTAATTCATGTATTCCGTCTTCTAAAAGGTCGGCGTAGGGTCTGTGCAAATCCGGCCCTTTTTCTTCTAATTCTTCAATGAGAGTCGATGTTTTTGCCCTTTCATTTATGGAAAGTTTTCTGATGTATTCCTCTACAGGCTTCGTTCCATCCTGTTTGATATAAAACACTACATGCCACTTGCTGTTCATAATATATAATACATCAAATATGATGTATTGTCAAATCCTCCGCTTTACCAAAATCGTTACCGTTACCGGAGTTCTGATGCCTGAACCAAAAATTTTTCCGCCTTCTTTTCGGGACAATTCGCCGGAAGTCCTACAGATACCTGCTGCTTGCCGCGAGAAGCCTCATTAATACTATACATATATATAGCTGTATTTAAATATGGTAAATAGCAGAAACCTCTGCCAGGGTTTTTGCTGCATCGAAGCGTCTACGAATATGGCTGTGGGTAGCGGGTATGATATATATTTATGATCACGATAAATTGGAGTTGGAAAAACTATTCGCCGCTTTCTTCGCCTAAAACTGATTTGACCCGTTTAATTAAAGCATCAGGAATAAAAGGTTTTACAATATACCCTTCTGCTTCAAAAGCCATTGCCTGATCTATAAACTGGGGATTCGCATGGCTGGTAACAAAGATTACAGGAATACTTTTTAACTCAGGACTTTTTTTCAAAAGACCAACAAATTCCAGTCCTGAAATTTCGGGCATTTCGATATCCAACAGGATAAGATCAACTTTGAACTGTTTAAGCATTTCCAGAGCCAAAGTTGCCGATTTAGCCAGCCGGACATCGTATTCATGCTGAAGAATGGTGCGGATGGTTGTTAAGCTTACTGCCATATCGTCTACCGCTAATATTATTTTTTTATTTGTTGTTTCCGCCATGGTGTAATTGTATCCTATTTGGTATAATTGTGCAAGTCCTATGCGTTACTACAGCACTAAAAATTCCGGCCAGTCTTTCTCGTTTGCAGAGGCAGTCTTAAGCGGTTTAGCCCCGGATGGAGGCCTTTTTGTACCGCAGATCATACCTTGCTACAGGGAAAATGTAAAAAACTCTTTATCGTCCATGTCGTTCCTGGAAATTGCTTTCGAAACAATCAAGCCCTTTGTTGACGGCGAAATAACCGGCCCTGTTCTGGAAGAACTATGCACAGAAGCTTTTTCTTTTGGCGCCCCTCTTGTACCGGTAAATCCGGATTTGGAAAAGCCCTTTTCCGAACCGGTTCTGATGGAACTGTTCCACGGACCAACCGCAGCTTTTAAGGATTTTGGCGCCCGTTTTATGGCAAGAACATTTTCATTCCTGCGTCGGGGAGAAGACAGGCCCATTCACATCCTTGTAGCGACATCCGGCGACACTGGGGGTGCTGTTGCGGACGGTTTTTTTAATATTAAAGGTATTTCCGTTACGATTTTGTACCCGAAAGGCAGGGTTTCTGAACTCCAGGAAAAACAAATCGCCGGGCTTGGAGGCAATATCAGCGCTTTGGCCGTAGAAGGAAGTTTTGACGACTGTCAGGCACTGGTTAAAAACGCCTTTACCGACAAGCGCTTACAGGAACAGCTTACACTTTCTTCGGCAAACTCCATCAATATATCCCGACTTATCCCTCAGACTATATATTATTCAGTTATTGCAGGAAAAGCACAATCAGGCTGCTATGATAGTGATGGCGAAGCAACCCCCAGGGCTAATTCTGTTCAGTACACCGATGCGAAAGATAATCGGCAGCCCTCCGGCAATAATCGTCCTGTTACCTTCTGTGTACCCAGCGGCAATTTCGGTAACCTTACAGCGGGTCTATATGCCCTGTCCATGGGCGCCCCCATCGCCGGTTTTATTGCCGCAACCAACATTAACAAAACTGTCCCGGATTATTTGGAAAGCGGAGAATACAAAACCCGCATTTCCCAGGCTACTATTTCCAATGCCATGGATGTGGGCGCACCCAGTAACTTTGAACGCATGGCTTCCCATTGGAGTTATGCACAATTACGGCAAATGATACAGGGTGTGTATGTAACTGATAGCGAAACCCGCCAGGCTATAAAAAATGTACACCAGGACCATGGTTATTATCTTGATCCCCACGGGGCAGTGGGCTGGTCAGCTGTAAAAAAAATAAAAACAGCCGTATCCGGTAATACAGCCGGCACTGACAAGGTAATTATTGCTGCTACTGCCCATCCTGCAAAATTTTCCGAAACAGTAGAAAGCATAACCGGCCCGGTACCTGTTCCCGCCGCTATAGAAAATGCCCTCGGCAGAACTGCCCGGTCGCACACTATTCCTGTGGACATATCAGCATTAAGGGATTTTTTACTGAACGCAGGGTGAGTTAAGCAATTTTCAAAACTTTATCAGCTTCGAAAATGGCTTTGCATATTAAGGCTATTCCGGTACTCGCCAGCAGCTACCGAGCGTACTCTGTAATCCTTGTTTCCCTGATTATGGTTACCTTTATACGGCCCGGATAATGAAGATCCGCCTCGATCTTTTTGGCAATATCCTTGGCAAGGAATTTTGTTTGTTCGTCGTTGATAGAATCGTTATTGACGATAATTCGCAGTTCGCGGCCGGCCTGAATGGCAAAGGCTTTGTCCACACCATTGAACCCTACGGCAATGTTTTCCAGGTTTTCCAGACGTTTGATGTAGTTATCCAGCGTTTCCTTTCGTGCGCCAGGCCGGGCTGCACTGATTGCATCGGCAATTTGTACAATAACAGACTCAATGCAGGAAGGTTCTATGTCATTATGATGACTTCCAATGGCGTTGATAATCTTTGAGTCTTCTCCCATTTTACGGGCCATGTCCATACCGATTTCTGCATGATTAAGGTCCGAGTCGGATTCAGCGCCCTTTCCAATGTCGTGGAGCAAGGCGGCTCGTTTGGCCAGATCCCGGTTTACGCCAAGTTCTGCGGCCAAAACACCGGCAACAATTGCTACTTCCCTGGAATGGGCAAGTACATTCTGCCCATAACTGGTACGGAAATGCAGCCGCCCCAGAGCGCGGATCGCCTCCTGGCTGATATTATGAATCCCCACATCAAAAAGGACTTTTTCGCCTTCTTCAAAGATCTTTTGGGATATGTCCTTGGTAACCTTGGAAACAACTTCTTCAATGCGGGCCGGGTGTATACGTCCGTCAATGATAAGCCGTTCCATGCTGACACGGGCAATTTCACGGCGAACCGGATCGAAGCAGGAGATAACCACAGCTTCCGGGGTATCGTCAATAATAATATCCACACCGGTTAATGTTTCCAGAGTACGGATATTCCGGCCTTCCCGGCCAATAATCCGGCCTTTCATTTCGTCATTGGGCAAGGTAACTGTAGCTACCGTTACGTCGCCTGTAACTTCTGTAGCAAGCCGTTGAATGGTAGTTACAAGTATGTCCCGGGCCTTTTTTTCAGCATTCAGGTTTGCTTCTTGTTCAATTTTATTGATAAGACCCTGAGCATCATGCCTGGCATCATTTTCCAGATCGGCAATAATAAGCCCTTTGGCTTCTTCCACCGTAAGACCTGATATTCTTTCCAGTTCCCTGCGGTAGCGTTCTTCTTCCTTGTCAAGTTCAGCTTCACGATCGGCGATTTGCCTGGTTTTTTCGGCAAACTGTTGTTCAATTCTCTCTATTTGACCGGTCTTCTTCTCTAAAACCTCTTCTTTCTGAACTACACGGCGTTCATACCGTTGCAGCTCAGCCCTACGTTCCCGAGTCTCCCTCTCTTGCTGGTTTCGCTCGCGGATAACTTGTTCTTTTGCTTCAAGAAGTATCTCCTTCTTTTTAGCTTCAGCTTCTTTTATCGCATCCAGTTTTATACGTTCGGCACGTTGTTCCGACGCCGTCAATTGGAATCTGGCATATAGCCATCTAATAATCCAGCCCAAGGCTAACCCGGCAAGAGGGAGGATTATATATAAAATCCAAAACATATATGTCCCCTTACCGTTGTTACTAAATTCAGCTTAGTATAAGGAAAATAATTGAAATTGTCAAGAAAAAAAGTTGTTTTTGCAAAAAAAATGACCAACTTAATGTGTCAAAATGATACATTAAGTGATTATTTTTTCTTCAGGCAAATGTTTAGTCAGAATATCTTTAAGATCCTTGATAATAATTGGTTTTGCCAAAAAATCATCCATCCCTTCTCTTATAAAAGTATCACGTACACCGGAAATAGCATTGGCGGTAAGGGCTATAATTGTTAACCGGGTAAATTCATCTCCCAAAGCGCGGATTTTCTGAGTTGCTTCGATTCCGTCCATTCCCGGCATCATGTGATCCATAAATACAATGTCATAATCATTTTTTTGAACCAATTCAACGGCATCTTCACCCCCGGTAGAGGTGTGAACTTCCGCCCCGTAGCGACGGAGGAAACCTTCTGCTACCATGCGATTTATTTGGTTATCGTCTACTACAAGAATACGGGTGTTTCTGACCAGGAAGGAACCGGAATCATCTCTGCTCCTGCGTTGTTCGTAATTTTTTTGGCCATTCAGAACAGCCGCAAGTTGGTTAATCACGACAGGTCTGTTCAGGGCATTGGGAATTTCTCTGTCGAATTTTTCTGTAACTTCTTTGATAATAAAAAATTTGTTCGTTTGCTTTTCGTTATCAAAAAAATCCCTAAAGCCTTCCTTGGCAGTACTGTCAAAAAGAACATGGCTGAAAATTTCCAGTTCGTACAATTTCCGGGCCTGACTCAAGTCCATACAAATTCTATAGCGTACCCCTAAATCTCTAAGCATAAATTCCATGCTGTCTGCATTGTACCTGTTGGGTTCGTAAACCAAAACCCGTTTTTCATCCGGAGATTCTACTTCCGCCAAAAAACCATCCCGTTTGCCGGGACAAACAATATAAAATGAAAAAGTAGTACCTTCGCCGTAAACACTTCCAACAGTAATTTCCCCGCCAAGCAATTCCACCAACCGGCGGCTGATAGTAAGGCCAAGCCCTGTTCCTTCTTCATTACGGTTCCTGTGTGTATCCAATTGCTGGAATTCCGTAAAAAGCTGATTAAGCTCTTCTTTCTTAATACCCCTGCCGGTATCACTGATATTAAAATTAATCCGGTATGCAGAGCTTGCTGCTTCCAATTCAGGTTCAGCCCAGGCGCTTAAAATTACAGCGCCTTCTTTGGTAAACTTTACCGCATTGTTCATAATATTGATCAAACACTGCTTAAGTCTTATTTCATCACTCACTACAACAGGGGGAATATTCCGCGAAATAGACGAAACAAGAGCCAGTCCTTTTTTTGTTGATTTAATATTTATCACATTAAGGGCATCAATAATAAGCGCTGCAAAATCAAACGGTTTAAAATCAATCTCCATTTTCTGGGCATCGATCTTGGAAAAATCCAAAATATCATTAATGATTTGAAGAAGGCTTAATGCCGACACTTTAATGGTATCTGCCCTTGTAAGCTGTTCTGCGCTCAGGGGATTGGCCAGCATCAGATCCGTCATGCCAATGATAGCATTCATGGGCGTACGAATCTCGTGGCTCATATTGGCAAGGAAATTTCCTTTTGCCTGCGCAGCGGCTTCAGCCTGGTTTTTAACTTCCATAATGGGAGTTATATCTGCCCATTCAAAAAGACGTGCGATTTTTCCTTCTGTTAATTGGGAAGACCTAAGTAAAAAATATGAAGTTTCATTCCGTACGTTAACGGTAAACTGCCGTTCCACATATCCTTCCTGCTCCAAAATTTCCTGAAAGAGCATCCTTATTTCACTGGCCGGTAAAATATCCAAAAGCGGCATACCATGCAAATTCGCTTTATTGCTTGCCTTGAGCCAGATAGCCAAAGAATCGCTTAAATATTCAACCTCTGCATCATTATTGATTATAACAATATAGGAAAAGGTGGTTGCCATAAGAGAATTAAAAGTTATACCTGACTTTTCTACTTCAACAACGCTTTCTATAAAAAATCTGCTGAAGGAATAAAGCAAAAATCCCATAAGTAAAAAAGCAAGTAACCCGGTATAATTCATGTATCCCGGAATTCCCGATCCCAAAATAGGATACCGAAATACCACCAGAAGAAAGAACAGTGAAACTGTGGAAATACCGAAAAACTTAAGGAAACCCTTATGTTCCAGATAACAAAGAGCGGTAGCCAAATCAATAAAAAGAAGAAAAAAATAAAGAAAGTCTCCTCCCTGTAAGATGGATGCAACTGTGGCAATGACAAAAAAGATGGTAGGGCAAACCCAGGCCACAAAATGACGGGAAAAATCGTTAAAATAAAAAATCCAGGTATAAAGAGCCGAGAAAATCAGAATTGATGTAACACGCACCAGAAAATTCAGGAGGGGGAAACTATAACCTAAAAACAATATAACCGTAAAAACAGCATATGATGCCAGACAAATATAGATTATTACCGGCATGCGGCGATAGGCTTTTTCAATGCTCAGAATCCACTTTTCTTTCAAAGAAAATCTCCGCCTTCAAGCAAATCCGCTATGCTAACTTCTTTCGTTTGATTTAAATTGCTTATTGAAACCTTTTTTTTCGAAAGGTCTTCTTCCGGCGGCTGAATTAATACAGGCGCGGAAACATTGGTAGGACAGACAAAGTCCAGCGATGCCGGGTGTACTTCAAGATTTAATTCCGTATCATAAAAAAACTCACCATCCAGGGTAATCGCCATATCCACAGACGAAGTAATCCGGAGTTTTTTGCAGCGATAATGGGTAATATACTCGGGCCATTTGGTGTATTGACCTTTTTGATAATCCGTAATTATTTTAATTATTCTATTCTTGGGCACCGGTTTCATTGTATACAGATCCATTAAACCATCATTAATCACGGCATCCGGAGCAAGAGTACCCAGGCCGTTTCCGGAAGCGTTGGCAATAAAGATCCCCGTATAATTACCTTCCAGCTCAACACCTTCCAGTTCAATGTTGTAATGACGAATTTGAGAATTTATGACAGTATAATAAATTCCTGCCAGAAAATAACTGATTTTTAAAGGCAGTCCGAACCGTTCCGATAATTCCAGTCCCAATTGATAACTAATGGTTTCGAGGCCAATCAGCACATGTGTTAATACATAATGGTTTCCCGCCATGATCGTATCAATTGTAATTACCGGAGAAAGGGATAAATTTCTCATGGATGTAAATTCATATCTTGCATTTTCTCCGAAAATATTAAGCAAGTCATCATCTGTACCCATGGGAAAATAGGCAACCTGAACATTGGGAAGTCCCAATACTCCATTAATCACTTCAAACAGGGTTCCGCTGCCGCCAAATGCATAAACCCTGACCATTTCCGAAGCATTATTGACAAAACGCATGGTATAACCAGAAGCATCCCGCTTCCACCTGGTAACATGAATAGTATGATCCATTCTGGGATTTCTGGCAAAAAAATCCTTTATTTCATCAACAATGTTATTAACATACCCGGTAACCCGTCCTGCTTTGGGGTTAACGATGCACAGGTGCTTCATTGTTTTTTATTTCCTTACAAGCTCAAACAGCTCCTGAATTTTAGCAGCCATTCCTTCATATTCCAGATTTTCTATATCCAACAGGATATTTTGCAATTTTTTTTGAATTTCTTCATTTTCCCAATTAAGAGAAGCCAAAGGCATCAGCAGGGAATTGGCAGTTGCAACATCAAAAGTATCGCAGGCTTTTTGTACCTGTTCCAGCACTTTCTCCAAATCCGCTACCTCGCCTTTACGGGAATCCTTTTCCTGCTGGGGAAAAATGGCTGCAAGGTTCCGGGAAAATACCCGTAATTTTTCCTCAAAAGACGGATAGTTATTCTTGCAGTATGTCTCATCGTCCGATTTGGCAGCAAATTCCAATTGCCGTGCTTCGTCTCCAAAAGCTTCTGCCCCAATAATATACAATGCGGATTTCATACCGTGAACTTCTATGGCAAATGACGCCAAATCTTTGGTAAATAAACTGCGCAATTTGGTTATTGATTCGGAAATAACCTTAACAGTTACCTTAAGCAATTCGGCATATTTTTTCTTGTCTCCTCCAATAAGGAGTATGCCTTTTTCAACATCAAGATTTTGAATGTTTCCGGCTTTTTCCAGAAAAGCTTCATCATTTTCTGTCATATCCAATTCCTGTTCGTCTTCCTGTTTTTCAACAGTGCTATTTTTCCTTGCACGTTCTGCGGGCTTTTGCATTTCATGTTCCCAATCGGCCCTGCGACTGATTAGATAACTTAAAACATCTCCCACAAAAAGCAAGGTTGTATCGTCATGAATAATTGTTCCCTGTTTTTTCCCTTCCATAATGACATAACCCCGCAAGACTTCATCAGCTCTGAGGGGAAGTATACATACAGATTTGGTAATAAAACTTATAAACGGTAATTGTGTTTTTTCCAGGTTTTCCCCGTTCATTGTAAGGTGCTTTTTACCTTCAAGGAGTTTTGCCACCTGGTTATGCGCAAAGAATTCACTGTCGCCTTCCTCCCATTCGGTTGAGGGATATAATGCAACAATTCTTGGTTCATTATTAATAATAAAGACAAATGAAGCTCTAAAAACATTATAGTATTTGGCGATTTCATTCAACAATTTATCAAATGCTTCGTGCAGAGTGTTACTGCGAAACAATGCATAATGAATACGAAGCAGCAGATCAAACCGGTCATAATACCGATCAAGCAGGATTTTATTGGTTCTGAACTGATCCGCCATGCGAATCAATGATCTGGATATCATTCCCATCTCATCCTGTGTATTAATAATATCTATCTTCATTTGCAGATTGCCTGAACCAATGTTTTCGCTGGCTTCGGTTAATTTTTTAAGAGGCGCCGCAATGCCCTTTGAAAAATAAATAAAAAGCAGCGTAAAAGCGATCAAACAAACCACAAACAAAGAACCAATAGGCAGAAGAACAGGAATAATCTGCCGTAGTATAATTTTCTGCGGTATGGATGAAAAAATGTAAAGAGTATGGCCGTATATTTCGACTGGATGAAAGTGATTGAAGCTATTTACCCCTGTAAGTTCAGAGTACCCTGTAAAATTTAATCCCATCTCATCATGAGGATTGTCAAAAAAATCCATTACTTCGGGGTAGCTGCCAAACCCCAGTTCCTCCAGGTTTTTTCCGATTATATCGGTGCCTTGGAAATAACAAAGTAAACCATCCTGCATAAAAATTGCAGAAACCGAATCAATAAACTCCGTGCTTCCCAGAGTTTCCTCATTTACAACTGCATCAAGTCCGACAACACCAATGGGTTTGCCGCCTCTTAAAACCGGTTCGTTAACGCCAAAGACATGAACCGGACCAAAACCATAATCCCAAAGCAGTTCAGAAACACCAAGATCGGTATAAAAAGTGCCCGTTTTCATTGGAATGGCATAGTAGAACGACTCTTCGCTATCATCCAAAGTGTTTTCGTCCATATCGTCAAGTACAGACCAGGAATCTCCGTCTTTGATAAAAGAACGTATATAACGTCCGGAAGGAGCGCCGGAATAATCCTCTGTATGTAGAGAATCATTCCCGTCAAAGGCATTAGGTTCAAAAGCCAGCCATGCGTTAATTACCACGGGATTATAGAACCGAGAAGTAATAATATTCTCTCCCCTTACACGGGCAGCAGGATCGTTTGGATTAATTTTTTCCAGTTCCCTTGCAGAGATTTTAACCGAGAGTTCCATAATATCAAAACACTTCATTAAATTCGAAGCGCTGTACACCGCTTGATTGTGCAGTTCCCGCTCTGTTTCCCTGATTTTGAGTCTGTAAACCTGATGAACTATAAAAACTGAAAGAAACAAGTAAATAATAAAAAAAGGCAATAAAGTATAAAACAATATCTTATGACGAATTGATTTCATATTATTCCATCAGAACTTTCACTATTGTTGTTCGAACGCCGCCTTGCTATTGATTCAATTTCATCATGTATTGATACAAAAGCATCAATGACCTGGGGGTCAAAATGCGAACCCTTACCTTCTACAACAAGGTTAAACGCTTCATGAGAATCCATGGCTTTTCTGTAAATCCGGTCTGCAGCCACTGCATCGTATACATCAGCTACTGCCATTATTCTTGAACACAGAGGGATTTGATCTCCTTTAAGTCCGTGAGGATACCCGGTCCCATTGTATTTTTCGTGATGCCCCTCCGCAATTTTAATTGCATAATTCAGATAATGCTGTGTGGGTGTCCGTTTATACATATCCCTGAGTAAATCGCCGCCTATGGTAGTATGGGACTTCATGATGTTAAACTCCCGATCATCCAGCCTATCCGGCTTTAACAGTATAATATCACTGACACCTATCTTGCCTATATCGTGAAGCAGTGCTCCGCGGGTCATAAGGGAAAGTTCCTCCTCGTTAAGCTCTCCCTGAAAACAACTCTGATGTATCAATTCCCGGCCTATAAGTGATACATACTTTCTGGTTCTTTGAATATGATCGCCGGTGCTTTTGTCACGGCTTTCGATCATTTCAGCAAAGGAAATAATTATGCTGTCTTCCAGTTCTTTAACGGTATTTTCCAGATTTTGCTGATACCTCGCAAAATTCAGGTGAAGTTTTAAGCGGTGATTAAGGATGCTCTTCTCTACCGGCTTGGTAATAAAATCCACAACTCCCGATTCCAAAGCACGGGCTTCCGTAGCTATGTCGTGGTTGGCAGTAAGAAAAATAACCGGAATTCGGCTTAATACAACACTGTTCTTAATCCGTTTCAGTGTTTCAAAACCATCCATTTCCGGCATATCCACATCCAGAAGGATAAGATCAGGCACACGTTGGAGACAGATTTGCAGGGCTTGTGCGCCGGATTTTGCTAATAATATCTGATATGTATCGGCAAGCTGCAACTGAATGTTTTTAAGATTCGCAAGATTGTCGTCAACTACCAGTATTTGGTACATGAATCCTCCAAAATGGGATTTACAGTATTATACACTATACATCATAATAAAAAATAAACCAATAAGCAGGAGATAGTATGAGTGCCATAGAATATATTGAAGGAAGGGAAATTCTTGATTCCCGGGGCAATCCTACCATAGAAGTCGATGTAGAACTGGAAGACGGAGCTTTTGGCCGGGCAGCAGTACCCTCCGGAGCATCCACCGGAGAGCATGAAGCAGTAGAACTCCGGGACGGCGATAAGGATCGTTATCTGGGCAAAGGTGTCCAGAAAGCAATAACAAATATTAATGACATTATCGCTCCTGAGTTAATAGGTTTTGAAGCATGCGATCAGGTTGATATTGACCAGACAATGATAGAGCTGGACGGAACAGTAAATAAAGGAAAACTCGGCGCCAATGCAATTCTGGGTGTGTCGATGGCTTGTGCCAGGGCTGCAGCAGAAAGTTTAGGTGTTCCCCTGTACAGGTATCTTGGCACTTTTCATGCAAATATGCTTCCCGTACCGATGGCAAATATTATCAACGGCGGTAAACATGCTGATAACAAAGTGGATTTCCAGGAATTCATGGTTATGCCCGTGGGTGCAGAATCCATAAGAGAAGCTGTACGCTGGACAGCGGAAGTATTCCATAACCTGAAAAAACTCCTTAAAGATGCCGGCAAGAACACTGCCGTTGGAGACGAAGGCGGCTTTGCCCCGGATATCGGTAATGAAGAAGCCCTGGAATTCATTATGAAGGCGATTGAAAAAGCCGGTTATAAACCAGGCGATGACTTCGGTATTGCCCTGGATTGTGCCAGTTCCGAGTTGTTTGAAGAAGGCGGCAAAAAAGGCTACAAGTTCTGGAAATCCAACCCGGATAAACTCTTTACCGCAGACGAGATGATCGATATTTACACCAACTGGGTAAACAAATACCCCATTATTTCTATCGAAGATCCTCTCGACCAAAACGACTGGGACGGCTATGTAAAAATGACCAAAGCTTTGGGAAACAAAATCCAAATCGTTGGAGATGACTTCTTTGTAACCAATACAAAACGGCTTTCCAAAGGCATTGCAATGGGCGCCTGTAATTCAATTCTGATAAAGGTAAACCAGATCGGTACGATAACCGAAACCTACGAAGCGGTTGAAATGGCCAAGCGTGCAGGTTACACGGCGATAATTTCTCACCGTTCAGGTGAAACCGAAGATGCCTTTATTGCAGACCTTGCTGTAGCTCTGGAAACCGGACAAATAAAAACTGGTTCCATGAGCCGCACCGACCGGGTTTGCAAGTACAACCAGCTTATGCGCATCGAGGACGAACTAATGGGCGTCTGCGAATATGCGGGAAAGAACGCGTTCTACAATACGCCAAATACACGCACACAAGACATCGAGCGTATTTAAGAAATAATTGTAACACGCCGTATGCCCAAAAATATTAGCATTTAAAAAAATGACTAAGGGCCGCATGGGGCTAATTCTTTGTTAATTCGAGCCAAACAATCCTTTAATCGCACTTTTTAAATCGTTGGCGGTATAAAGCGAATAGCCCAGCCCGGCGGCGGTTTTTTCCCGTACAGCATGCCGGCGTACGGGCAACACCTCACCTGCCAAAGAAAGCTCGCCTGCAATGGCTGTTATGGCAGGAAGTGAAATGCCGGTTCGTGCCGAGTACAGCGCTGCCGCCAGGGCAAGTTCTATACCTACTTCTTTGATTCGTATGCCGCCGGCAACATTAACATAGATGTCCTGATCGGAAAGCCGCAAACCCAGATGTTTTTCGAGACATGCAGCGATTCTGGAAACCCGGTTTGTTTCTATTGAACCGGAGAAGACTCTGCTTATGGAACCTTTGGCAGGAACCGTCAGCGCCTGAAGCTCCACCAAAAGCGACCGCGTCCCTTCCAGAACGGCAGCAATGGCAATTCCTGCAGGGATATTCCCTTCGCGCCGGACAAGAAAAAGCATCGAAGGGTCGGCAACTTCTGATAAACCCTTTTCGCCCATGGTAAAAATACCGATCTCGTCAACAGAACCAAAGCGGTTTTTTACCGAACGGAGAAACCGGCAATCACCGCCTGCAAAACCGGCGCTGCCGGAACTGTGCGAACTATCGTTTGCAGAACCGCCTCCCGTATCTCCTGTTACTCCCTGTTCAAAATACAGCACCGTATCTACCATGTGTTCAAGGGTTTTTGGTCCCGATATAAGACCATCTTTGGTTACATGAGCAGCAAGGAACAGCGCCGCATCATGTTCTTTAACCCATGAAATCAATTCATAGGCGCAGAACTTCATCTGGTTAATGGTTCCTGGAGCAGGACCGGCTTCATCGGTATGGAGAGTCTGTACCGAATCAACCATAATGAGTACCGGTTTTGTTGCATCAAGGATTATCAAAATATCTTCCATTTTGCCGGTACAGCAAAGCTCAATACGGGCAAGGTTACCTGCTCCTAAACGATCGGCACGCATTTTTATCTGGCCGGCGGATTCTTCACCACTGACATATAAAATTCTTCCCTGAGTTTGAGCGGCAGCGGCCACCTGCAGAAGCAAAGTAGATTTGCCGATTCCCGGCTCACCTCCCAAAAGAATGGCCGATCTTTTCATAATACCGCCGCCCAATACCCGATCCAGTTCCTGTATACCGCTGGAAATTCTCTTGCCTTCTATTGGGTCTACCGACGACAATGGAACGGACTGAGGGGGAGAAGAATTCCCCGTACGGATAGTCTTTGTGGAAGTAACGGCGGTTTCTACCAGAGTATTCCATTCACCGCATTCAGGACAACGGCCTAACCATTTGGGCTCTTCATGACTACAGGAACCGCACTTAAAAACGTGAGCTTTTGTCTTTTTCATATTAAAAAAACCGTTTTGTATTATTTTTCCTGTATATTGATTGAAAGGCAGATTACTTCATGTTCATAAATTACAAAGGGAATACAAAGCAGCCTGATTCTGTCTTCGGGAATAACTATCATGTGAGCCTTGCCGCTTATTACTTTAGGAAGAGAAATAATTATTCTGAACATATCTTCAAGGTTTCTTTTAACATTTCCGGCAATAATATTAACAAGTTCTCCTACCACATCAACTATATCTGAATTGGAAAACTCGTCAGCTCCGGTTAACTGAGCGGTAATTTTTGAAGCGGTCTCCTTCTTCATGGAAATGGCTACAAGCCCTTTTACTTCCCCGGTCAAGGCAATGATGCCGGAAATATCCCACTCCAGAAACGACTCTTTTTCCGCAAAATAGGCCCGGTCAGGTTTTAACTCAACCTGTAGCATGTTACTAAATACAGTAGATGTAACCTGTACAAAGGGCTGAATATACTGCTCCATTTGTTCAGTATATACGCACTGTTTTAAAAATACAAGTAGCCGTGCATTGGCTGTTCAGGGCTTTTGCGGTATCATAAGCCAAGAGGTATGTTTTGGCAAAGGACTTTACCCATTTTGACTCCCGCGGCAACGCTATTATGGTAGATGTTTCCGAAAAAGAAATAACTTCCCGTACCGCCATAGCAAAAGGAATCATCTCGATGAATGACACAGCCATAAAGGCAGTGTTGGGCGGAACCGCCAAAAAAGGAGATGTTCTGGGTGTCGCCCGTACCGCCGGGATCATGGCGGCCAAACGTTGCGCTGAACTTATACCGCTTTGCCATCCGCTGAATTTCGATAAATGTACCATAGATTTTTCCATAAACGAAAAGAAGAAAGAAATTGAAGCATCGTGCACGGTAAAACTTTCCGGAAAAACCGGAGCGGAAATGGAAGCACTTGCGGGCGTGTCCATTGCCCTGCTTACCATTTATGATATGTGCAAAGCTTTGGACAGGACAATGGTTATTAGTGATATTAAACTCATGGAAAAGTCCGGCGGCAAGAGCGGCCATTTTGTTCGTGATGACTCTCTGCACGGATAAGGTAATAGATCATGCTAAAGGATTCTTTTGGCCGAACCCTTGATTATCTCAGAGTTTCCGTTACCGATCGCTGTAACCTCCGCTGCGTGTACTGTATGCCTCCCGAAGGGGTGGAGTGGAAACCGCACGAAACCGTACTCTCCTTTGAAGATTTCCTCCGCATTTGCAGAATTATGACAGAGTTGGGCATACGCAAAATCAAAGTTACCGGCGGTGAACCTCTGGTACGCCGCGGTGTTGCCTCGTTTATAAAAAATCTCAAGAAATTTCCGGGCATAGATAAAGTTACCCTTACGACAAACGGCCTGCTTTTGGGCGCATATCTGGACGAAGCCGAAGCAATGGGAGCATTACCAGACGGGATCAACATCAGTCTTGATGCCTTGAACCCGGAACGATCCAAACAAATTTCCCGCAATGGCAATACCGTACTACAGGAAATATCCCCTCTTCTGGATCGCATGCTTAAAAAAAACATTACGGTAAAGATTAACTGTGTACCGATCCGAAACAATAACGAAGAAGAGATTCTTCCCATAACTGCTTTGGCAAAAGATAAAAACATTGCCGTACGTTTTATAGAACTAATGCCCCTTGGTTTTGCCGCTGCGTTGGAACCCGTCCCAGGCGGTGAGATCGCCGCACTTCTCGAAAAATCCTATGGCGCACTGACGCCGTATTCCGGAGTCTCCGGCAACGGCCCGGCGGTTTATTACAAGCTTCCGGGTTTAGCCGGAACAATTGGCTTTATCAATGCCATAAGCCGCGGCTTCTGCGAAACCTGCAGCCGCCTCCGCCTGACTTCCGTCGGATTTCTAAAACTTTGTCTTTCTGATGATCTGGGCATGGATCTAAAAGAACTGCTCCGTGCCGGTGTATCCGACAATGAACTCGCCCAGGCAATTACGGAAATTTCCATTAAAAAACCGCGGTACCACAATCTTTCGGAAGTTTACTGTGTACGCCCGTCGGAACATCCTGACGGTATGTCGGAAATCGGGGGATAAGAAATTAATTATTATGATATACTATCGTCATGGGTAAAGTTTTGGCAGTATGTACCAGTTCCGAAAAAGGAACGGCAAAACGCAATGTTGGAAAAGCCGAGTTTGTCCTTGATCACGGCATAGCCGGTGACGCTCACGCCGGTCCCTGGCACCGGCAGGTATCGCTGCTGTCTTATCAAAAAATCGAAGCTTTCAGGGCCAAGGGCGCGAAGGTAGAAGACGGGGACTTTGGGGAAAACCTCGTGGTGGAAGGTATTGATTTCCGCAGCCTTCCGGTGGGAACCGCTTTTGAATGCGGAGAAGTTCTTCTGGAATTAACCCAGATTGGAAAAGAATGTCACAGCCACTGCGCCATTTACAAAACCATGGGGGATTGCATCATGCCCCGTGAGGGGGTTTTTGCCAAAGTTCTCCGCGGCGGGTTTATTAACGTTGGGGATGAGATGATAGTCAGACAAGTTTCCCGAACAGAGGCTGATGGGGAAAAGTTGTCTGACAATAATGCTCCGTATCGTATATGGATTATTACTGCCAGTGACAAAGGTTCCCGGGGAGAACGTGAGGATAAAAGTGAACCGGTAATACGGGAGATCGCCGCCGGTGCGGGCTATACAGTTGCAGGTTATACTTTGCTTTCCGATGATCAGGCGGGACTGGAAGCGGAATTTAAACGTATTTGCGACAACAGTTTTGCCGATCTTATCCTTACTACCGGCGGTACAGGCTTTTCTCCCCGCGACTGCGTGCCCGAAGCTACCGCAGCAGTGGCGGAACGGCTGGCGCCGGGCATTGCCGAAGCGATGCGTGCCGGGAGTATGGCAATTACAAAGCGAGCTATGTTAAGCCGGGCAATTGCAGCTATCCGAGGAAGCACACTCATTGTTAATCTTCCAGGAAGCCCCAGAGCGGCCCGCGAAAATCTTGAATTTATCATCAAAGAACTGCATCACGGCCTGGATATACTTACACACCGGGATAGTGAATGCGGAGGTATTAATCATAATGAGAAATATGGAAGTATTGGAATATGTTTGACAACTCCATAACCCGGTAGTACAATTGATTCCAGGAAAATTGTAAAAGCCAGCTCCGAACCCCTCAGGCGTAAATTTCGTCTTCCATGACGGAATTGCCTGCCGGGTCGATAGGTGGCAGGGGAAACCCGGCTGCCCGCCATTTTGCAAAGGGGCCTTCATAAACTCTCAATCACCCGGTGTTTTAAATTCTCTGGGAGGGAGAGTTTATGGGGGCTTTTTCTTTTTTCCGTAAGGAGTGGGAAAATGGCAAAACAACTCATGATTAAGCCGGAAAAATGTGTCGGATGCCGAACCTGCGAAATCATCTGTTCCTGGAACAGGGGGAAGAATTTTAATCCCCGGAATTCCGCGGTTTCGGTAA
>WRIB01000025.1 GCA_009782955.1 Treponema sp.
AGAAAAACCCTGAAAAATTCCATATATTATAATAATTAATAAAATGAGTTTTGAAAATATATAAATATTTTTTTTTAAATACCGACACTATAAATGAACTGGATAATAAACTGTATGCCCGTTGGGCCTCCGCAGTTTAGAGTCCATGTATCCTCACCCTTCCGGGGACGGGTGGGTCGAGGGTTCCAGATTTTCGAAAGGAAAATCAAGGCACGGTTTCTTTAATAACATAAAGAACCAAAATCAAACGGATTTTCCGTTGGAAAATCCGCACTTGTTATTATGCATACGCATAACAGCAAGTACGGCATGGAAGCCGCGGCAGTATTCCGTCATGGGGATGGATATTTGCCGAAATCTGCCAAAGGAGTGTATAGTATGATAATCAACCACAACTTAAGCGCAATGTTCGCCGACAGATCCCTTAAGGTTACCAATGTTGCTTTGGATAAGAACATGGAAAAACTGGGAAGCGGTTTGCGCATCAACCGCGCCGGTGACGATGCCTCCGGACTCGCTGTTTCCGAAAAGTTAAGAGCTCAAATCCGAGGCTTGAACCAGGCGTCAACCAACGCCCAGAACGGCATTTCGTTCATTCAGGTTACGGAAGGTTACCTTCAGGAAACCGAAGACATCATGCAGCGCGTTCGTGAACTTGCAGTACAATCTTCCAACGGTATTTATACCGCAGAAGACAGGATGTACATCCAGGTGGAAATCTCCCAGCTTGTCGACGAAGTAGACCGGATTGCATCTCACGGCCAGTTCAATGGAATGACCCTGCTCACCGGACGCTTTGGCCGCCTTATGGGCGAAAACGTGGTTACCGCATCCATGTGGCTCCATATCGGTGCCAATATGGATCAGCGGATGCAAGTTTATATCGGCACAATGTCCGCCAAGGCTCTTGGAGTCAGGAATGTTGCTGACGAATCAAAAATTTCACTGTCCAGCCCGGACAGCGCCAACCGTGCCATTGGAGTCGTCGACGAAGCGCTGAAAAAGATCAACAAACAAAGAGCAGATCTTGGCGCCTATCAGAACCGCCTGGAACATGCCGTACGCGGCCTGGATATCGGAGCCGAAAATATGCAGGCAGCCGAATCCCGTATCCGCGACACCAACATGGCCCACGAGACTGTTACGTACACTACAAACCAGATCCTCTTACAGTCAGGTACAGCTATGCTTGCACAGGCCAATCAAAAGGCACAATCGGTACTCCAGCTTCTGCAGTAATTACAGCCGGAAGGCCGCTTAATCAAACTGCTATAATGCGGTTATCGGAAAGTGGCCTTCAGGTTCCCTGCAAAGACGTACTCGGAAAGGCGCCTGACCACCAATTCTTTTGGATTTCGGTGGTCAGGTTTCTTTTTTTTCGGACGGAAATTAATTGTAAAAAAATTGTAGTTTTTTCTGCTGATGTTTTTTAAACACTTCTGTTTTGGAAAATGGCTTAGCTAATCTTTTTGCGGAATCTTTAACCTGAACACAGACCCTTCTCCGGCATGACTTTCTACTTCTGCCTTGCCGCCATGCAGCAGAGCAATGTGACGAACAATGGCCAGACCCAGGCCTGTTCCGCCTGCTTCCTTACTGCGGGCCTTGTCTACCCGGTAAAAACGTTCAAAGATTCGTTCCTGATATTCGGAAGAAATACCAATGCCATTATCCTCTACTTCCAGAATCAGGCAATTATCTTTCTGAAAAGCCCGAGCCCAAACCTTTGAAGCAGCCAGAGGAGAATCTTTGCTCACATCTGTTCGCTCGGTGGAGTATATCTGCGAATGTTTGATTGCATTGTCAAGCAGGTTTACCAAAACCTGAATGATGAAGGAACCGTACAGTTTCGCCTTTAAATCCGGAGAACATTCCACAATAATTTCGGTTTGCATTTTTTTTGCCTGAAGTTCCACAGAAGTGATTGCTTCTTCAAAAAGCGGCATTAACAATAATTCTTCTTTGTCAGGACGTATTCCGTTTTCATCTTCCAGGTTGGCAAGACTTAAAAGATCACTAATCAGATTTTCCATTATACCTGCATTTTTTTGGATAATATTAATATAATGACTTAACTGTTCCTTTTCTGCAGAATCCGCTTTTTGTACAGAAAGAAGCGGTAAATCCAATATGGTTTCGGAAAAACCTTTCATGATCTGTATTGGAGTACGCAATTCATGAGAAACATTGGCTACAAAATCCTTGCGTATTTGTTCAAGCCGGGTTATGCGGGTAAGGTCATCCATAACAATGACTATCCCTCCGGATCCATTGGTTCCGAAAGGCGTAATTGAAACATGGAAACGTCGTTCTGTACCGCCGGAATGGAAACTCATTTCCGTTTCTTCAGGGGTTCCGGTTTCCAAAACTTTTCTGGCAATCCATTCCAATTCTGTTGACCGGGTTGTTTCCAGCAGGGATAATTTTTGTGAACTCCGGTTTTCCAGATTGAACAGCGTCCTGGCATACGGATTAATCAGCAATAAAAGAAGATTACTGTCCATGGCCATTACTGCCTCGGACATGCTGTTTAAAATCGCTTCCAGCCGCCTGCCTTCCGTTCTGGCCTCACCAAGCCGCAGTTTAAGTTCCGACGACATGCTTCGCAATGCTTTTTCCAGGGTAAGTATTTCCTCCGTTTGCGAAGCCAGCGACGCTTGCGAAGCCAGCGACGCTTGCGAAGCCAGCGACGCTTGCGAAGCCAGCGACGCTTGCGAAGCCAGCGACGTTTGCGAAGCCAGTGACGTTTCCTCTCCTGCATTCGTATCAGTATGGTGGAATTCTCCGGTATCCAGAGCAATATTCACAAGGCGGTCCAGGGAAAGCGACAATGAACGGGAAAAATAAAAGATACCCATAAAAACAGCAAACACAAGAACTGTCGCAAAACACAGAAAAGGCAGTACTGCTATGGAAACACGCTGCCAAAAACTGGGAATTTCAACTGCAAGCCGGAATACTCCTGCCACTGTACCATTGGAATCTTTTACTGGCAGAGCTGCATATAATTGCCTGATCCCCGCACTAAGAGAATTGCGTAAAGCCTTCCCTTCACGGCCTTCCAGAGCAGCGTGTACTTCTTCCCGATCCAGGTGATTTACCATCCGGTCTTCCACCAGAGAATCCCAAAGCACTTCTCCATTTTTATCTATTAAGGTAAGGCGGTAATGATTATCATAATAGGGGAAATGCCGGCCTGCTATTCCGGTTTCAAAATAATCACGAAGCCGTTCTTCGGAAATAACAGAAAATACGGCGAATGTAGTATTGCTTAATGCCCTGGCATTTGTGTTATAGTAAAGGGAATTCATAAAAACAAGCACCAAAATTACCAGGGCAGATACCAGGGCAAAGGTTGCAAGTCCTAATGTTACAAGACTTTTACGGAATATAGTCATGCTCATCCTCTCTTGATAAAACCCTGAATCGATAACCAACGCCGCGTATTGTTTCGATCATATTTCCTGCCGCCCCCAATTTTTTACGCAATCCCAGTATCTGCACATCTATCGATCGATCCGTTACCGGATATCCCGGCCCCCGGATAGCGGCAATCAGCTGGTTACGTGAAAAAACCAAATCCGGGTGGGAAATAAAATGCTGAAGCAGGGCAAACTCAGTGGCAAAAAGATCAAGCAGCTTTTCATCACAATAAGCTTCATGCCGCCCTGCATCCAGACGAAGCTTTCCCTGCTGCCAGGAAGTATTTTCTGTTCCTCCTTCTTCCTGTCTCCGCAATCCTGCCCGGATTCGCGCAATCAGCACTTTTGGGCTGTAGGGCTTAACGACATAATCATCCGCACCAAGCTCCAAACCGGTTACAATATCAGCTTCTTCACCTCTTGCGGTAGTCATAATAACCGGAATATTCCGGCTCTGCTCATTTTCTTTTATTTTTTTTAAAACTTTAAGGCCATCCATACCGGGCAGCATAATATCAAGCAAAATACAATTGATTTTTTCTTTTTTTAACAGTTCCAATCCCTGTTCGCCGGTTTTTGCCTGAAAAAGATGCCAGCCTTCTCTTTTCATGGAAACCGAAAGAAGTTCCTGAATATCCGCATCATCTTCAATTATTAAAATTGCAGCTTTTGTCAATTCTGTACCCTGCTTATACCGCAACCATTATTTATTAAGTTCTTCATGTTTTCCTTCAGTCATATATATAATACTTTCACATATATTGGTGATATGATCCCCAAGCCGTTCAAGATGGCCCGAAGTCTTAAGGACTCTGGCGGCCTTCTGAATATATTCAGGATGTTCTTTCATAAGAGAAAGAATTTCTTCTGTCAGAGCCTTGTGCTCTTCATCAATTTTATCGTCCAGTAATGCTGTCTTTCTTGCTCCATCTGCATCCTGATTTAAGTAAGCCGAAATACTGTCCCGTATCATTTCCCTTCCGATTTCAGACATTTTTTCCATATGTTCAACGGAACGAAAGGGCGGTTCGCCGGACAGATTGATCACTGTCTTTGCCAAATGTACTACATGATCATCTATACGTTCCAGATTACTGGTAAGTTTGAAAATCGTAACCATTTCCCGTAAATCCCGTGCCACCGGTTGTTGTGTAGCAATTACAATAGCTGTTTCGTCTTCTATTTTAAGCTGCATGGCGTTTATAATTGCATCATCCGCCACTACTTCCTTTGCCAGCTCAACATCATTGTTCCGCAAAGCTGTTAATGTTTTACCAAGATCTTCTTCCACCCGGGTGGCCATGGTCAGCACATCATGACGCAGCCTGTTCAGTTCGTCCAAAAAAATTATCCGTGTATTCATAACCCCTCTTTTTTAAGCCTTTCCAAAACTTCAGTTTTTGGACAAGCAACCTTAGATTTATCCAAAACGTCCTGAAATGTAATCTTCTGTTCTTTTGTCCCGCGGATTGGTAAACACTTCACTGGTATCGCCCGATTCCACCAACTCTCCCAATAAAAAGAACGCTGTCTTATTGCTTACCCGTGCTGCCTGATGCATGGCATGCGTTACGATAACGATACTGTAATCCTTTTTTAGTTCTCCGATAAGTCCTTCGATCCTGCCGGTAGCGATTGGATCAAGGGCGCTGGTAGGCTCGTCCATTAAAATAATTTCTGGTTCCATGGCAATGCTTCGTGCAATGCAAAGCCGCTGCTGCTGACCGCCGGAAAGGCTAAGGGCTGATTTTTTTAGCCGGTCTTTTACTTCGTCCCAAAGAGCGGCTTTGACAAGGGACAGTTCTACCAAATCGGCAAGTTTCCGTTTGTCCTTCATCCCCTGCATGCGTCTTCCGTAGGCAACATTGTCAAAGACTGTCATGTTAAAAGGATTCGGTTTTTGAAAAACCATCCCTACACGGCTGCGGAGTTCCGTTACATCAATAGAGCCGTAAATATCCTGTCCGTCCAGCATCACATCTCCGGTAATCCGGCAGGAAGGGATAAGATCGTTCATCCGGTTAAGCACACGTATAAAAGTTGATTTACCGCAGCCCGAAGGTCCAATCAGAGCGGCTACATCGTTTTTTGCCAGGTTAAAGTTGACATTCTTCAGAGCCTGAAAATCCCCGTAATAAAGATCCAGGTTCCGGACATCCAGCTTGCTTTGAGTATTATTTTCGTTGTTCATTGTATTTACAGTATCTTCCTTCATACAGATTCTCCCAGGTTTTTCCGAAACGTGCTGGTAATAATTTTTGTAAGCGTATTGATAATTACAACAAGAATTACCAGTACCGCAGCGGTTGCAAAAGCAATGCCAAAGTCATCGGGATTAATTGCTTCGTTGGTTAAATAGTACAAATGAATGGTAAGCGTTCTGCCTGATTCAAAGATCGAACGGGGAATGTTTTTGCTCAGACCAACGGTCAGGAGTACCGGCGCAGATTCACCCACAACACGGCCAATTGCAAGAATTACCGAAGTTACAATACCCGGCAGGGCAGAAGGAAGTACCACATGGAAAATTGTCTGAAACTTGGTAGCGCCCAGAGAAAGGGATCCCTCTCTGAATGAATCGGGAACGGATTTTAAGGATTCTTCGGTGGTTCTGATAATTACCGGAAGGATCATAATGGAAAGCGTAAATGCCCCGGACAGGATTGATTGGCCAAAGCCAAAAATCCGGCAGAACACCAAAAGCCCGAAAAGGCCGTAAATAATGGAAGGGATTCCCGCCAGGGTTTCTATGGCCAGTCTGAGCAAACGGATTAAAGATGAATTCCCCGAATATTCATTCAGGAAAATTGCACTGGCAATTCCAACCGGCAATGCGATAGCAATGGAAAGGATAACAACATATACCGTTGTTATAATCATGGGGAATATGCCGCCTTCTTCTGCTGAACGAAAAATAAAAGAAATACTAAGGAAACCTGCTGCAGATTGCAATATATAGACAAGAATAAATCCCAGAACCGCAATAACACCGGTCATGGTCAGTACCATAAGAGCATAGAGCAGACTGTCCATCACAGTCCGTTTTTTTATCCTCATTGTTATTTGCTTTGCTGTTCCTGTCATCCCAATTCCTTTTCCAGACCTTGTGCAGTCAAGGCACGTCTGCGGAAAGCAAGTATCATACTATTAAGAAAGAGGATAATGATAAAAAGTACCACTCCTATTGAAAAAAGCATTTCACTATGCCGTCCTGAAGCATAACCCATTTCCATGGCAATGGTTGAAGTAAGCGTTCTGACACTTTGGAGCGGATTTAATGTTAATTGGGGAGAATTACCTGCAACAAGTATTACAGCCATGGTTTCACCGACAGCCCGGGAAATACCCAGTATGACACCTGCAATTACCCCCGACTGTGCGTGAGGCAGAGTTACACGCCAGGCAGTTTGCATTTTGCTTGCTCCGAGTGACAGGCTTGCTTCACGCAGCGACAACGGAACTGCCCGCATGGAAGTCTCTGCAATGGTAATTACTGTCGGGAGTATCATCAGGGCAAGAACAATAATCGCAGAAAACAACGTGTTACCCGCAGGAATATTAAATATTCTCTTTACCGCAGGAACAATAACCATCAGACCGAAAAACCCATACACCACAGAAGGAATTCCTGCCAGTAATTCTATGCCGCTCCTTGCTATTGCAGCTATTTTACCGGGAAGGAATTCCGCCAAAAAAACCGCACATAGAAGACCTATAGGTACTCCCAGCAGAATAGCTCCGAGGCTTCCAAGTATTGTCGCGGTAATCATGGGAAAAATCCCAAACAATTTATCCCTGATTGGCCGCCATTCAAGACCTGCAAAGAATTTTACCGGGTTGTAGGGCGGCTCGGGAAGTATAATATGGATTTTCTTATCCATTGCAGCGATCATTCCCGGCCAGGATATTGTACAAACATACGCTTCCGGATAACTTATCTCTCCGCTGCTATTGGTAACAAACGAAATTATTTTTTCAGCTGCTCTTTCTCCGGAATTAATTACTATCTCTAATTCTTCTTCCCCTGTAATATCGTCTTCGGAAGAATCCTCATTATCATCTTCTATTTCGTATTCGATTTCGTCGTAAGCCAAATCTTCATCATCTTCTTCATCGTCATCGTCCCAGTCCCAATCCCAGTCTTCATCAAATAAAAAATTAAACCCGCCTGTAAAACCGGCGCCGCTGCCTTTTGGAATACGGATTGATATGGATCCAACATCCTTGGGTAAATTGATAAAACCAACATGGTCATAATATGTTTCACCATTAACCGTAAGTTCATCAATATTTTCGGCAACAAGCCGAATGCCGCCGGCAGTTGATTGTATAAATGGAATTATGCCCTCGATAAACACAAAAAACAATATTGCACCCAGAGCAAGAACAGAAACAAGAGAAACAATTCTGAATAGATATTTAAAAAAAATATCGGTATATTTTCTATTCATTTTTTTTATCAACGAATGACACGAATAATCACGAATAATTTTTCCAAGATTTTTTAATTCGTTTAATTCGTGCCAATTCGTTGATCCTTCTTTTTATTTTGCCGGAATCCAACTGGTTGCAACTATATTCTGCGCCGGACGGGTCTTCATCCAGTCAAGGAAAGCCTTGCTCTCCGGATGAAGGTTCCTTTCGTTGTAAAGGAGAATAAAAGGCCGGGCAATTTTATAGTTTCCATTAACAACATTCTTGCTGGTGGCTGCAACACCGCCTACATCAACCGCTTTAATGGTCTTGTCAACCGAACCAAGTGATATATAGCCAATGGCATCGGGATTCTGGGCAATACCGGCCTTGATAGCGCCGGTACTGGTGGATTCTGTTGCACCTGCTACAAGGGTTTTAAGGCCGATAATTTCTTCGAACGCACCGCGGGTGCCTGAGCCAGCTTCCCGGCTTACTACGGCAATCCTGCCTCTTTTGGCTCCGTTGGTAACCTGGCTCCAATCGGTAATTGCGCCGGAAAAGATATCCCGGATTTGTTCAACAGACAGGCTTTTTACCGGATTGTTCCTATTAACAATGATAGCAATTCCATCAATGGCGACAGTTTGTTCTTTAAGGCCCTTACCCTTCTCCGCCGGGGTCAGCGTTCGGCTTGTCATGCCAATCTGATACAGCACCCCGGCATTATTAATCCCGTCACCGGAACCGGTAGGATTAATGTTTACCTTTATATTTGGCTTTGTTTTCGAATAGGCATCGGCAAACAATTCCATTAAAGGCGTAACCGAAGTAGAACCCCCAACCTCTATTGTATAGGGTGCGTTCTGGGCAAACATGGACAAGACAAGAAGGCCTGCAAGAATCGCAAAAATAATCTTTTTCATAAAAACTCCTTAAAATAGTTTATGCAAGGTAATATCAACTCTGCATGTAAGGGAGTTATGAAAGAATTGTTAAAATTTGGTTAAATATCAGGTGCAAACGGCAATCTGTCACTGAGTCTGGCATGCAAAGTATCTGCACTATATTAAGCAAAGGGGTGGGCAAATGCCCCGAAAAAACCGCGTGTAGAATCCATTGGCTGGACTGAACACATCAATCTTCTCATATCGGTGGGAGAAGGAACACTCATTCAGACCATAGTGGTCGTGGCTACAGTTGACGGACGCTTTGGCGTCGCTGCTGTTGTAGCACGCCAAATGGTCTTCATGAGTAACCCCCCTCCCACCTATGTGGCAACAGTAGTTTCGATGTGTTCAGTCCGGCTATTGGTAATTACCCGACCTTGCGCCCACCACTTTCAAAAAAATACTGCACAACACGGTATAACAGGTTCAGCTAAAGATTAAAGTTTTCATGGTGGATGTAAGCGGCAATCTGCAATTGAGCATCTATCATATATTTTTCTGGAGTAATACCGGGAAAGGGATGGGTTTGCCATGGCAAAAACCTCTGGAATTCCTCGCTAAAACAGACCTGCGAAAAAAAGTAATACTATTGAAAAAATGCCCAGCATCCACCTGATATTTTTACAAAATCAACAGAAAAAGAAATATGCAGGTAGGTGCTGGGAGGCTGTTTTAGCGAATTCTACAGGCGTTTTTGCCATGGTAAATCCATCCCTTTGCTTAATTTAATACGAGATATTTATATAATAGGCTCAGCGGCAATTTACGGTTTTTTGAAAAATCAGCACGGTATACTCAACCGAGCGGCATAGCCGCGAAGGTTCCCCTCTTGATGCTGATTTTTCAGAAAACTGAGGGGCGTACAAGACGGAAACCGATGCCGTAGTTGCGGCTGTCCGGGTAGTAGTAGTGCCGGTCCGCAGAACGGCAGAGCACCGCCGCAGAGCCCCAGTACCCGCCGCGTACCACGCGGAAAGACCCCGAGGATGCGCCTGTTGGGTCTGTTTGCGCCCCGCTGCTGTACGTCCCATACCAGTCCCAGCACCATTCAAATACGTTCCCGCTCATGTCGAATAACCCCAACGCGTTTGCCGCCTTCTTCATTACTTCATGGGTCTTACTGTTGCTATTGCTACCATACCACGCAACATTATCAACGTTATCGCTCCCCGCAAAGTCGTATTGTTGCGCAATATGCCCGCCTTTGGCAGCATATTCCCATTGGGCTTCGGTCGGTAAACGGTACCCTGTGGAACCGGCTACCATTGTTACCGCATCCCACCTCGCATCACCGGAAGAAGATGGCACTGCCCCCCAATCGGCAGGGTTGGTACTTGTCCCTGACAAGTCGTCCTTTTGCATCTGGTAGGCCGGTGTCAAGCCTTCCATCATACTCAGCCTATTGCAGAATACAAGGGCGTCGTACCAGCTTACCTGTTCCACAGGGCGCCTCCCGTCAGTTTCCCCCGTGTTGGGCGGTCTCCCATTCGCTGTAGTAAAATAACTGGGATTTGTCCCCATAACCGCCTGGTACATTTCCTGGGTTACCGGGTATTTGTACATGTAAAAGTCCTCTGTCAGCGTTACCGTATGGGTGTTGGTTTCATCGGTATAGCTGCCCGTTCCAAGGTATTTTCCCATCTGGAAACTGCCGGCTCTTACAAGAACCATGTCTGCCGGGTCAACGTTAAATTTTTCCTCTTCCTCAAAAAATTTGCCAACAATTTTTTCCATCCAGGGGTTCCTGCATCCCCCCAAAACCAATAACGGGATTGTTGTAAGAAGCATCAGGAAAATTATATAAGCTTTTTTCGATTTATTCCTTTCCACCGGTTAAACGCCCTTCACCCTTTGGGTATAACATCAATAGCTTACCATAGCATACCAATAGTTGCATACAGCGATCAAGAAAAATTTCCAATTTTTCGTTGAGTCTGGCATGCAAATTTTCTATAATAACATACTGCAAGTGATCGTATGCCAGGCTCAGTGGCAATTTACGGTTTTTATGATGGATGAAAACCTCAACGTACCGAACTGAACACATCGGGGGGAAAATGTTTTACTGTATGCCCATATACAATTAATAACCTTCAAATATCAAGTACATATCGCCTGTATAACTGACGCCTTCTGGAGGGGTATATGTCTGCTCCTGATCATCTGAATTTATTCCAAACAGTATCGAAATTTCCGGACGATATTCAAAATGCATTGTATCAAAGAGAGACCACTTGCCTCCCCAGCAAAATCCATATCGTTCAAAAATCTTTACAACAGACATGGGAGGATGGTAGCGTTTTTCGTAGGGTATTTTATACCACTCAGGGTTACCTTCATCCGAAGTCCATTGCCAGTATGTTGCACGGCTCTGTAAATTTTTCGGCAGTATGTCTATGGCTATTCCATAAGAGTGATAACTCCGGCTCGCCGTTGCAGCAACATTACGCCAGCTAAAAGCGCCGATATAACCTATTTCGTTAATAAAATCCCGTACTTCCTTATCGGTTTTCGCCGCTTCCATTACCAAAGCATTGATCTTTACAAGGATATCTTTTAAATCCTTGTGAACATCAAAATTCCTTCCAAAAAAATTAATTCGCACCATATTGGCGGTAGCTTCTTTTTCGGTAGATGCCCGCCACAGGATGTCATAAAAATCCGGGTTTCGTTTGGGCGGATCTTCCCTGCGGTTAGCCAGCTCATTCCGGAGCCATTCCGCCTGTTCACCCTCCGGCTCCTTCCAGGGGGGAAGTTCGACAGGGTAATTATAAAAAGACTGCTGCGCCCAGGAGCTTGCGTTATTTCGCTCCTCCTCGGGGAGCAGACGGCCATCTGCATAGTAAAACCATTTACCCCGCAGCAGTACCGCCCAATCCCCATCCCTCTCTTCGACGCGGCTTATTGCTTCGGGAAAGGCAGCGCCATGAGCTTTCATAACCTGTTCGGCTATTGACAGAGGGGAAGTCTGGCAAGAAGCAGAAAAAATCAGAAAAAACACAAAAAAGCATAAAAAACTTAACTTGGACATTAAAAAACTCCTGTTTTTCCATTTCAATGGTTGTTTTAAAGAAGATTCTTTACATCAAATCTATCAGCAATTTCTCCTTAAACACCTCCGCTGCATGAAACATTAAAAATTCGACATGAATCATGGTTTTGAGGGTCTTTTTATTCCGGTTGACACTAAAATTTCAAAGGAATATTCTATATTTATCACAGCTTATTTAAGGAGGCATACCTATATGCTGTTCGGAATCATGAGTAATAAACCTTTGGCAGACATGGCCAGAGCGGCAGTTCGTACTACAGATAACTTCCACTGGACGTTTATCGCTATTCTTGCGTTTGTTGTATACGTATATGCAACAGAATATCAGCGCAAGAACTTTTCCGGGATTGTAGCAGGACTGTCCTTGTACATGGTTCACTGGCTGTATGAAATTACCAATGCGATTATATGCGGTGTTACAGGTTATGCCTTATGGACGGTTTCTGCCCAAAGCACCAGCTTTATACTGCTAATCGGCGTAAGCTGGGAACTTTCAATGATGTTTTCTGTTGCAGGTCTCGCCACGCATAAGCTGCTGCCAGAAGACCCAAAGAAAAAGATTTTAGGTATCAACAACCGCGTGTTGTTTGCCGTTGCCAATGCGGCATTATTCAGCCTGGTGGAAATTTTTCTTGCATCAACACCGGCATTTATCTGGGTATATCCGTGGTGGGGAGCGCTTCCCGTATTTATCACCACCTACATACCGTTTTTCCTGGCTGCTTACCTGGTGCCGGACGCAAAGCCGAAAACACAATGGTTGTTCATCGGCGGCCTTGCGCTGCTTAATGCGTTACTCCTGTGTATTTTCATTCCGCTTGGTGTGATTTAATGGCGGCGTCTGGTTTGTAAATTATTTTTTCTTCTTTACAAGCCGGAAAAATGCCCGGGCTGCTTTTACAATTAAACAAATTGGAAAAGGTTCCATGCGTTTCCGTACTGTTTTAAGGTTTTGTATTATGGCAATTTTTTGAGGACAATGAGTTTCGCATTTTCCGCAGGCTGTACAATTAGCCGGACTATAGCTTTTTGACGAAACAATGCCAATGCCTGTCATGTATTGCTGTATTCCGGCGGTCCAACCCATAATATACGAAGTGTTATAGGCAGAAAAACAACCGGGTATATTTACCTCGCTGGGACAGGGCATGCAATAAGCACAGCCCGTACAGGGTATTTTATTTGATTTGTTAAACACTTCTTTAACAAGTTGGTACGATGCCAGTTCTTCTTCCGTAAGGGAACCGGATGTGCAGGCATCTGTCAGTGCACAGTTTTCTGTTACCTGGACAGGATCGTTCATTCCCGAAAGAACCACTGTAACTTCTTCCTGGTTCCAAAGCCAGCGCAGGCCCCAGGCTGCCGGGCTTAATGTACCGTTGGAAGTTTTTCGGAAAATTTCCTGCGCTTCTTTGGGAAGGCTGTTGGCCAGTTTCCCTCCCAACAAGGGTTCCATAATAATTACCGGCATGGTTTCCGCAGCTTTTTTTAAGCCGGTTATCCCTGCCTGATAATTCTCATCACTGTAGTTGTACTGGATTTGACAAAACTCCCAGGAATATGCATCAAGGATTTTTAGGAATTCTCCGGCTGTACCGTGAAAGGAAAAACCTATTTGCCCGATACGGCCGTTTTTCTTGTTCTCGCTTATCCAGGATTCAATTCCCAGATTTACCAAATGTTCCCATGTAACCAGATCGGGAAGATTATGAATTAAATAGTAATCAATATGATCGGTTCTAAGATCTTTTAATTCATCGTTAAAAAAATGATCCAGGTCTTTGGGTTTTCCAATCAACATTGCCGGCAGTTTTGTGGCCAGATAAATCTTGTCCCGGATACGATTCCTTTCCAGTATAACGCCCAGTGCTTCTTCGTTCCCCCGGTACATCCAGGCAGTATCAAAATAATTAATACCTTTATCTATGGAAGAAAGAACAATATTTTCAGCTTTTTTCAGATCAGTATTACCCAAATTTCTGGAAAACCTCATACACCCCAAACCCAGAACAGAAAGCTTATTTCCTGATTTTTTATCAATACGGTATTGCATAATTAATAGTACCGGTTTTTTAAAAGGTAATCAATTGACAACAGAAATTCTGTACAGATTGACATTTTGTTGAAAATCTTATAAAACGAAAAATATAACATGATGAAACTATTTTATTCCATAATACTATGCTTGTTGTTATTATTTGTGCTGACTCAGCCTGGGTTTTCTCAAAATAGCCAGGAAAGAGCAGACACAGAACAGTACGAAGAAAACGAACAAGCCTCTGCTCCTGATGAATCTCCCGCAGAAGTTAAAAGCGGAACGATAAAGCGCTTTTTAATCGCAAGCGGGGAAACCTTGTTAAGTAATTTAGTGCTGTTTACGTATAATATCAGCATATTGGGCGAGACATGGTGGGCAATACCTACTTACGATTCAGTATATAATAATTTTACAGAACCCTGGATGTGGGAAGAAGGTGAAGGTTTCATGGTAAACCATTTGGGACATTCCATTCTTGGAAATTACCATTATAACGCAGGCCGGGTTAATGGATTTAATTTTTATCAATCCGCCATGTTTACCATGTTAGGTTCGGCAGCCTGGGAAGCAGTCGGTGAAAATGCATATGCATCAATAAACGACTTTATAGTCAGTTCAATCGGCGGCATGACGATGGGAGAAATTATCTACCGTTTATATCTGGAAACCACCAGCGCCGGCGTTCCTGCATTTTTCAGGTTTATATTAAATCCCATAGCCAGTTTTCACAGCCTGTTAACAGGCTGGGAGCCGCCTGACTATGGCAGAAATATCCATCAGTTTCAGACATATATGGGAGCAAGCTTTGTAAATATTGATCATTCAATTTTCAACGAAGTTGAGGAGGAAGTATATTCTTTCCGGGGATTTTTGCCGGAAATGGGTATAAAAATTATTTACGGAAACCCTTTTTTGCAGGAAAGCTATACGCCGTATGATCATTTTGAGCTTATTTTTAATGTTGGCGTTCACCTTGGAAAATATGTATCCCTTAGGCTTATCTCCGACGGTTATCTTTTTTCGTTTTGTCCTGTAGATTCAGAAAAAAATATGATGAGTACCGGACTTTCTTTGCATTTGGATTATACCAACCAGGGAGATTTTGACGGCAACTGTGCCACTATAGACCATTTCAGCAATGCACTGGACTGGACAATAAAATATCAACATATGTTTTCCGAGGATTTTGCATTTCAAATAAAAAGTCATGCGGGTTTTACATTTTTTGGAGTTTCTGAATATCCATCACCGCCTTATTCTTATACCGTTAAAAATTATGGGTTTGGTACAAACGAAAAACTCTATATTATTTTGGATCATAAGAAACTGGGCAAACTGGAAGCGAGTATTTTTCATTATACAATATGGTCCAATCCAAATACCAGCAACCTGTCAAAAGGAACTGTAAATTTTATTTTTACCGAACTAACCTATTCGTACTTTTTTAACAAACATCTGTCCGTTAATTTAAACGGTTATTTTGCCTGGGAATGGGGACGCTTCGGTAATTATCCGGATACAAACAAAAGCAACAAATCAGCAAAAGTATATGTTGCGTGGGATATTTAAAATTACCCCAGGCAAAATTCCGATAATTTAGAAACCCTCTTTTCTGTCATATAGGTTTTTATTCCCGCAATTATTTCATTCATTGCCGGCGGATGAACAAAAGTAGCCGAACCAACCTGAATCGCAGCAGCACCGGCCAAAAGAAATTCAATCGCATCAGCTGCAGAAGCGATACCGCCAAGACCAACAAGCGGTACAGAAAGTTTTGCTTCCTGCAGGGCTTCCCTTAGTTCCCAAACCATGCGGAGAGCGATTGGTTTTATCGCAGGACCCGAAAGTCCGGCAAAAATACTGTCAAATACGGGACGCCGGTTTTGAATGTCGATTGCCATTGCTTTATAGGTATTAACCAGAGAAAGAACATCAGCGCCCATGTTAATACAGGCTTTAGCCACAGCAGAAATATCCGGTGCATTGGGAGAAAGCTTAACCATCAATGGCCTGTGCGGAGCAGCCTTTCTTACAGCGGAAGTTACTGCCCCGGCAACTTCCGGATCAAGGCCAAACGCCATGCCTCCTGATTTTACATTGGGGCAGGATATATTCAGCTCTATCATGTCGATAGAACTTGTGCCAAGGAGCAAAGCTCCTTCAGCATATTCGGCTACATCAGAACCGGAAAGGTTTGCGATCACTACCGGTCCCAGATTTCGAAGATGCGGAAGTTCTTTTTCAATAAAAGCAGGAATACCGGGGTTTTCCAGTCCAATGGAATTCATCAATCCAGAAGCTGTTTCATGAATGCGTACTCCGTTATTTCCCGGCCTTGGTCTTAACGTGAGTCCTTTGGTACAAATACCTCCCAGCGAAGCAATGTCCAAAAGCCCTGCATATTCACTGCCATAGCCAAAAGTACCTGATGCTGCAATAACAGGATTGCGGAATTGTACGCCTGCAATGGTTACGGAAAGATCTGGTGTCATGTAAATATCACTTCCTGAATTTTTTAACATTGCGGCCCTTCGTCCTTTTTCTAAGTATATGCATCCTTGGGCCTACGCCATGATACATTATGTTAAAAACGCCCTCAACGTTTCGGGCGCATCTTTTGGCGTCAAGAAAAAACCTCCGAAGCGGGAAAAACCGGCCCGTCGGTACAACAGCGGCGATTTCCTTTGGTTGTTGCAACCGTACAACCCAGACAGGCGCCGACTCCGCAGGCCATATGTCTTTCCATGCTTACATAACAGGGAACCCCGGCGGCAGCACATTTGTCAGCCACAACGCGAAGCATTGCTGTTGGGCCGCAGGCGCAGACTGCGGAATAATCCGAAGGATTTAAAAAGTCGGTAATAACACCTTTTTTTTCGCTTTTGCCGTTTTCAGCTGAAATAACAATTTGCTGCGACCCTAAAAGAGTCTGCCCCAAAAGCATAGTCTTTTCTTCCTGATTGCGAAAACCGGTTTTAAACCCGGCATAAAAATCAAAACTATTTTCAGGCAATTCGCAGCTTAGGGCCAAAAGCGGAGCAATACCAATGCCGCCTCCAATAAGTGCGATTGGTTTTAACCCTCGCGCTTTGCTGCCAGAGAGGGCAGGTAAAAAATCCGTCCAGGCGTTCCCAAGAGGACCTGTCAATTCCGCTTCTTCGTCAGTGTGCAGCGCCGACAATTCACCGGTTCCTTTACCGCGTTTTGCAATAAGAAACCGTACTGTATTGGAGTTCAGGTACTTTGCCATTAAATGCCTTTGATACGGATTTTTTTTGCTTCGTACCTTATTACGAATAAATTCTTCATTCGTAGCTGCAATTTCCCAAAGCGCAACACTGACAGGCCGCGGAAGAAACACTGAACTTCGTTTTGGTTTTATCATAAAAAACTGTCCCGCTTTTGGCATTGAGCCTGACCATTCAAAATCAAGACGGAAAATTTCTTTTGTGATGGGAATGTTGTATATCAATTCACAGGAAAAACATTGTTTCATATCCCGGCCGCTTTCCATATTGCATCTCTCATGACAACAACCGCTTCTCCGGCTGCTTCTGCTGCAAATTCGTTATTTGCTTCTTGGCCGTTATTTGCAGCTTTTACTGTCCATGCATTAAGAATAGAGCGGGAAGCATTTACAACTCCGCCGTTGCCTTCCCGAAGCAGCAAGGCAGCATCTTCCGCCGCTCCTCCCTGGGCGCCGTAACCGGGTATAAGAAAAAAAAGGTTGCCGTACTGTTCACGGAGGGCGGTAACTTCTTCCCGCTCTGTTCCGGTCTTTGGATTGGCACCCACAACAGCGCCAAAAGCGCCGTATCCATAGTTCCCCCGGTATTGATCTGCCAGGATGGACAACTTATCGCCCACTGCATGATATAACCTTGTAGTATCACGGAGCTCCAGATACTGAAAATCCCGCATACCTTTGTTGCTGGTTCTCATCAGTACAAAAGCGCCTTTGCCTTTATCTTTCGCATAGGCAAGCCAGGGCTCGATGGAATCCATCCCCATATAGGGCGAAAGGGTTACAAAATCCGCTTCAAAATCCCCTTCAAAGTGAGCCTTGGCATACTGGAGGGCCGTGTCGGCAATGTCCCCCCGTTTTATGTCGGCAATAACAAGAGATTTTTTTTCATGAATCAGGGCAAGGGTTTTGGCGTAAACATCGAATCCTGCCCTTCCAAGCGCTTCATAATAGGCAATTTGAACCTTAAAGCAAGCTGCTTTATCCGCCGTTGTGTCAATAATCGCATAATTAAAGGCAAGTACCGCTTCGGCGTCTGAAGCAGCAAGACTGCGGCTTAACGGGGGAATATAGCCAGGAGAAGTATCAAGCCCCACACATACATGCCCTTTGTCAGAGACCGATTCATAAAGTCTGTCCATGTTGTACATCATTTCTAGATGACTATACTCCGGATTAAAAGGAAAAAAAAGGCAAAATTTGCGGAATTTTGTTCTTTATATAAAAATTTTTGTTGACAAGTAAAACAGATCGCTGTTTAATAAATAAAGTTTATTTATTAATTGACATACTTAATAAAGTTTATTTATTAAGTATAATGACTGCTTTATAGAGGGGCAAAAATGGGGACTCTTAGCGGTAAACCTCAAATGCTGAAAGAAGTAAATTCCTCAATGATTGAAAGGCTGGTCTTTGACAACGGCCCTCTTTCCAAGCCAGAACTGGCAAAACGCACCGGCTTAAGTCTGACAACAATCAGTAAACTGGTAGATGGTCTTGAAAAAAAAGCCAGGCTCTCCCCAGTCGGACTTACCGGAAAAGGAGCAGGCCGCCGGGCTATGCTCTACGAAACAAACCGGAATTCAGGCTGCCTTGTGGCCTGTTATTATCAGGAAGAAAGCTTTTTTTGCCGCATTGCAGATATGCTGAACAATACTCTTTTCGAAAAAAGGTTCCCATTGGATCTAAGTAGCTTTAAAAAAGCTATTAATTCCACGCTGACTACTATCGATTTTTTGATTGGAAAAGCTCCGGCTCAGGTAAAAATTATAGGTGTAGGACTGCCAGGTGTAGTGCAGCCCGACGGCTGTCTTTTGGGAATACCCCAGATCGCCGTTTGGGAGGGTTTTAATTTACAGAATGTGTTAACAAACCGTTACAAAAAAGCGGCAATTTATGTAGAAAACGGAGTAAAGTGTTCAGCAGTCGGGTATTTTAACGCTCATCTGAAAGAAAAGTACGATAAACTCGTCTACTTCTATGTTGGTAACGGCATAGGATCGGGGATCATCCTTGACAGGCAATTGTACCGGGGCGCAGAGAATTTTTCCGGAGAAATCGGCTATATGACAGAACCGCGAAGCATGACAAGAGGTGATTATGCGTCAAGCGGAGGGTACATGGAGTCGCTTATGAGCGACCTGGTCGATTACAGTACGGGAGAATTAAGGCAAAAAAAACGAATTAAGGATGTTATTGCCATACTCAGCACCATTGCCGTTAACCATGTAGCCGTCCTTAACCCGGATGTAATTGTATTTGCCGGCAAAATCTTTGACGATAGCCTGATCGGGGCAATCAGCAAACAAATGGCAAATTACCTGCCGGCCGGGATCATGCCAAAGATTACTCTGGATACAAGCAGCACAACAGGGCTGGACGGATTAATCCGGAACAGCAGGAGTTACATTACCACCGGGATGCACCTTGTACAAAGCAACGGTTTATTGCAACAGGCAGCCAGAATTGCCTGATTAATTAATGGCGGTTTTTCTTTTGAATGGCAATTCAAAAGATTACCATAAAAACATTTTGTTTGGAGGAAAGAAATGAAGACAAAAGTAGGAGTAACCCTGTTACTTATCGCTGCTCTTGTGTTGGGTTTAGTAGCATGTTCCCCTCAGGGAGGATCATCAGCAGGCAGCGGTAAAATCAAAATCGGTGTATCCCTGCCAACATTGCGGGAAGAACGGTGGGCCGTTGATTACCGCGGTTTTGTTGAAGCGGCGGAAAGGCTCGGGATTGATGTTGTCATTCAGGTAGCAGACAACAATGCAGCCCGTCAGCAGTCACAGGTCGAAAATATGATTACCCAGGGAGTGAAAGTTTTAATAATCGCTCCTCACGATGCCGTTGCAGCCAAGCAACTTGTGGAAATTGCCCACAGGGAAAAGATCCCCGTAATAGCATACGACAGGCCTATCACCGATGGCGGTGCGGATCTGTACATCTGTGTTAACCAGTTCGACATCGGCAGAATTATGGGTCAGCACATTTGGGACAATGCACCCCAGGGCAACATTGTTTTCCTAAAGGGGGATGCTTCCGACGACACTGTTTATCCCATGGCAGAAGGCACCATGTCTGTGCTTAAGCCCAGACTTGACAGCGGGGAATACAGGATCGTTATGGAACAGTTTGTTGTGGATTGGGAACCCGCCAATGCCTTAAGGCTGATGGAACAAGCTTTAACCGCCAATAACAATAATATCCAGGGAGTTATTGCTCCCAATGACGGAACAGCCGGCGGTGTTATCCAGGCTTTGGGAGCTCAGGGACTTGCAGGCAGAGTACCCGTTACCGGTCAGGATTGTGAAACCGATGCAATTAAACGGATAATCGACGGAACCCAGGGCATGACAATACTCTACGACAACCTTCGAATGTCAGAAGCCGCTCTGCAGGCAGCAGTCAGTCTTGCCAACAAAGGACCTTCCGGCGCCACAGGAACAGACAGCGATGGTACACCGCTACTGGATTTCCCGCCCGTAGAGATTACCAGAAACAATTATCGCCAGGCATTAATTGATACCGGCTTAATGGACGAAGACGACCTGCATTAGTACGAAGAATATCTCACGCCAGGGCGCAAAGGACGCGCAGAAGAAAATAGAGTTTATCTTCTTCTGCGATCCTGGCGCTTCTGCGTGAAAAGTAATTGGAGGAAGTACCTTGAACCAAAATATACTTGAAATGAAACATATCCGCAAAGAGTTTCCCGGAGTTGTTGCTCTTGATGATGTTGATTTCAGTGTTACCGCAGGGGAAATTCATGCGCTGGTCGGAGAAAACGGTGCAGGAAAATCAACATTAATGAAAATCCTCAGCGGTGTATACCCGGGCGGTACCTATAAAGGCGAAGTTGTAATTAATGATGCTGTAAAAATCTTTGAATCCATTAAAGACAGTGAAGAAGCGGGCGTAGTGGTTATATACCAGGAATTGGCCCTTATTAAATATATGAATGTCGGAGAGAATATTTTTCTGGGAAACGAAATCCTTAACAAAAAAGGTTTAATTGACTGGGACACTACATTCCTGCGGGCAAAAGAAGCTCTGGATAAAGTCGGACTTCCGATTAATCCTGCCATCAAGGTAATAAATTTGGGAATAGGAACACAGCAGCTGGTTGAAATCGCCAAAGCCATTGCAAAAAAAACCAGAATCCTTGTACTCGATGAACCAACTTCGGCCTTAACCGAAACTGAAATTGAACATCTTATGAACCTTCTGCAAACATTCAAAGAAAGCGGAATAACCTGTATTTTTATTTCCCACAAACTTAAGGAAGTATTTCAAATTGCAGACAGGATTACCGTGCTTGTCGACGGTAAAACCAAAGGAACCTATAACAAAACCGATCTTACCGAAGACAAGCTTATCTCCCTTATGGTTGGCCGGGAACTGACACAGCGTTTCCCCGAGTCAAAAAGAAAACCGGAAAACATTGCCAAAAATGAAGTGGCTTTTGAAATAAAAAACTGGACCGTATACGATCCTGAAATAGACAACAAGATTGCGCTCAATAACATCAATCTTTCTGTAAGGAAGGGTGAAATATTGGGCGTTGCCGGCCTTATGGGTGCCGGAAGGACTGAGCTTATGCTGAGCATTCTTGGGGTCTGGGGAAAAAAGAGTTCCGGTGAGGTACTGCTTTTCGGGAACCCTGTTGTTACCCGTACACCTGCCGATGTAATCAAAGCGGGGATCAACTATCTTTCCGAGGACCGAAAAGGAAGCGGGATAGTGCTTATCCAAAATGTCAGAAATAATATGGCCTTACCAAGTCTTTATTCAAGGCTGAAAAACGGATTAATAGATCAGGATGCTGAATTAACCGCTGTAGAAAAAATGATTCAGTCACTGCGGATTAAAACACCTTCGGTGGAGCAATTGGTGGAAAAACTAAGCGGCGGCAACCAGCAGAAAGTTGCTTTGGGAAAATGGCTTTTGACCAATCCCAAGGTCATTATCCTTGATGAGCCCACCCGGGGTATTGATGTGGGGGCCAAATATGAAATATATACCATCATGCAAAGTCTTGCAGAAAGCGGCATAGCAATAATCATGATATCTTCAGAACTGCCCGAGATTTTGGGAATGAGTGACAGGATTTTGGTAATGCACGAGGGGACAATAGCCGGGGAAGTGCTAAGAGCTGAAGCAACCCAGGAAAAAATTATAACTTACGCTACAGGAGGCAAATAAATTGAACGAGCCTGATAAATCAAAGAAAGAATCATTCGGTACTGCATTGGCGGCTGTAATAAGAAGTAATATCCGGCAGTATACCATGATCGCCGCACTTTTAATAATCTGGACAATTTTTTCTATATCAACCGGCGGGAATTTTTTAAAGGCACGTAACCTTTCCAACTTGTTCATGCAAATGGTTACCTTTGCCATTATGACCAGCGGTATGGTATTGGTTATGGTTGCGGGAAACATTGATCTGTCGGTGGGATCGGTTTGCGGAACCCTGGGCGCACTGGCAGCATGGTTAATGGCCATAAAAGGAATTAATCCGGTTATTGCAATACTACTAACACTGTTCGCAGGGTTTATGGTTGGCTGCTGGCACGGTTACTGGATCGCCTTCAGGAGGGTTCCGGCATTTATTGTAACCTTGTCCAGTATGATGGCCTTTAAGGGATTTACTTTAATGATAACCAAGGGTGTTACTATCGGAGAATTCAGCGAAGGGTTCAAACAGATTGGCCAGGGTTATGTCCCCCAGTTATCCTCAGGCGATGAATCTCTGCATTTAACTTCCACTATTATGGTTATTCTTGCAGCCATTATCTATCTAGTTGCGACTGTCAGAACAAGAAGAAAAAGGATCAGCAACGGTTTTACGGTACTCCGGCCTTCTTTGGAAATTATTAAAATTGTAATTATTTTGGCCGCTTTATTGGGATTAGGCATGATGTTTGCCAGTCACTGGGGTATTCCATATGCCATTTTGATCCTTGTTGTAGTAGCAGGAATATTTACCGTTATCACCAATCGTACACCCTTTGGACGTCATGTATATGCCATCGGAGGAAATATTGAAGCTGCAAGACTTTCAGGGGTCAATGTCAGATCCACCCTGATGCGTATCTGTATGTTAATGGGAATAATGTCTGCCGCAGGCGCTTTGGTATTTACATCACGGCTTAACGCGGCCACCACCGCAGCAGGAAACGGTTTTGAACTTGAGGTCATCGCAAGCTGCATAATCGGCGGAACAAGCCCTTCCGGCGGTATAGGAACCATATTCGGAGCCATTATCGGCGCCCTGGTCATGGCCAGTCTAAACAACGGCATGGAACTGATGAACTGGCACGTTATGTATCAGTACATTGTAAAAGGATTGGTACTTTTATTTGCCGTGTGGATTGATATTGCGAATCGCAAAAAATAAAAAAACTTTTATTTTTTGTGAGCCTGTTATACACTAGATAAATTGCATGGCAGATGCTCAATGCAAACTGGCACTTAAACTTTTCCTGATGTTTTTCCAATTCGGACAATAAGCATCCATATGTTTTTTAAATTTTGCACCATGCGATTTTTCCAGCAAATGAATTAATTCATGGATTATTACATATTCAAGACAATCAGGAGATCTTTTTGCCAGTTGAAGGTTCAGCACAATACGCCGTTCACGAATATTACAGGTACCCCATTTTGTGCGCATGTTTTGTATTCTCCATTCCGCTGTTTTTACACCGATTGTCTTTTCACATTTTCCCAAAATCACCGGAACTATTTTTTTAAGTACCTCCCTATACCACTCTTCTATGATTTTTGCCCTGCTGGCCTTTGTGGTATTGTTCCTTATTTGCAAAATAATTTCGGGTTCCTTAACAAATACTTTATTAATACCGCCATGCTGAACATCAAGTGTGTACTGTTTTCCCAATAACCACAAGGTTTCACCGGTTACATAGTTAAACTCTACCGGACGAGGTTTTTCCGCCAGTTTTTTCCGCCGTCTTTTTATCCAGGAAATTTTAGCAAGTGCAAACTTTCTTATATCTTCATCGGAAGCTGAAACAGGAACTGTCATTTTTACTTTCCCATCAGGTGCCTTAACGCGAATGTACATGTTTTTAATAAGTTTCTTTTCGACATACATATAAATGTCATCAATAACCATTTTTCCCATTAGTTACAGAATAGCGCGGATGTGGAGAAATGATAAAGAGGATATACTATGTGTATGACAGATACTTTGCGATAAATTGAAGTTTATTACCGTTCTCTTGCATAAAATCATTCTAATCGGCACACTATTCCTATGAGCAAAATTCCTGTAGGTGTTCTTGGGGCCACCGGTATGGTCGGACAAACGTATGTTTCGCTTCTTTCAAATCATCCCTGGTTTGAAGTAAAATATGTTGCTGCCTCTCCGCGGAGTGCGGGAAAAAGCTACGCCCAGGCGATAGCAGGGCGGCAGCATCTTGACGGATCTGCGGCCGCAAAAAACGGTATGGGTAACGATACAAGTATCACTGGCAATGCAAGCATCGGCGGCAATGTCGGAAAACTTATTGTAGAAGATGCCAACGATCTCTCCAAAGCAATCGACGCACAAAAAGCCGGCCGCTGCAATTTTGTATTTTCCGCTCTGGAAATGACCAAAGATCAAATAAAATCGCTGGAAGAAGCTTATGCCGCAGCAGGAATTCCCGTTGTATCCAATGCATCCGCCCACCGCTGGACAGCGGATGTGGCAATGCTGATAGCCGAAGTAAACCCACACCATACCGACCTTATACCCATTCAGAGGAAAAACCACGGATGGGACAAAGGTTTTATTGTTGTTAAACCAAACTGTTCCATACAAAGCTATACAACCCCACTGTGGGCGCTTATGCAAAAAGGCTACGAAATCAAGCGGCTTGTGGTAAGCACCATGCAGGCTGTTTCCGGTGCGGGGTATCCGGGGGTTCCCAGTTGGGATATGATCGACAATATTGTTCCTTATATCGGAGGCGAAGAAGAAAAATCCGAAACGGAACCGCTTAAAATTTTCGGTTCAATTAATCAGGAAGGTATACTGGTAAATGCCGCCGAACCGAAAATTAGCGCCCACTGCAACAGGGTTCCGGTAAGCGACGGTCATACCGCCTGTGTAAGCCTGGAATTCGGGACAAAGAAGCCCTCCATAGAAGAAGTAAAAAAAATCTGGACTGAATTCAAAGCCCTTCCCCAGGAAGAACATTTCCCCTCCGCTCCGCAACAGCCCATCATAGTCCGTGAAGAAGCAGACCGGCCCCAGCCCCGCAAAGATCGGGATGCGGACAAGGCTATGGCTGTTGTTGTAGGAAGAATACGGCCCTGTACTGTTTTCGACCTCCGTTTTGCCGGCCTGTCCCATAACACAATCCGGGGAGCAGCAGGAGGGGGAATCCTTAGTGCAGAGCTTTTAAAATACAAAGGATTTATTTAGAGGAGTAGCCATTTTCAAAACTCTGTTAGTTTTGAAAAAGCCTCAAAGGATACAATGCAAATGAGCGAAAAAACTTTTCCCCTCAATAGAGAAAAACTTGAGGAGCTTTCAAAAACTCACCCTACGCCTTTTTATCTGTACGACGAAAAAGCCATTCGCAATAATGCACGGGAGATTACAAAAGCATACGGCATTTTCCCCGGATTTAAGGAACACTTTGCAGTTAAGGCACTGCCCAATCCCATAATGTTAAAAATCCTTGCAAGCGAAGGGTTCGGCGCCGATTGTTCCAGCATGACAGAACTGCTACTGGCGGAAATGGCCGGTATTCAGGGTGAAGATATAATGTTTTCTGCGAATAACACCCCCGCTGCCGAATACAGAGAGGCCAGGCGGCTTGGTGCAGTGATCAACCTGGATGATTTTACCCATATTGAATTCCTGGAAAAAAATGCCGGCATTCCGGAACTTATTTCCTGCCGTTACAACCCTGGTCCATTAAAATCGGGAAACGCAATTATCGGAAAACCGGAAGAGGCAAAGTACGGTTTTACCCGTGAACAGCTTTTCGCCGCTTACCCTCTGCTTAAGGAAAAAGGGGCAAAACGTTTCGGCCTTCATACCATGGTAGCATCCAACGAACTATCACAGGATTACCATATCGAAACAGCCCGTATGCTGTTTGAACTGGTGGCGGAGATTAAAGAAAAGACCGGCATTAGTCCGGAATTTGTCAACCTGGGCGGCGGCGTTGGGATTCCCTACAAACCGGAAGACAAAGCTGTTGATTACCAGGAACTTGCCAGGGGCATTGAAGCAGCGTACCGGAGCATTATTGTTCCTGCAGGGCTTGCCTCGCTTGGGATACGCATTGAATGGGGCAGGACAATTACCGGTCCTTACGGCTGGCTTGTTACCCGTGCTCTGCATACAAAAGACATTTACCGGAGGTACATCGGCCTTGACGCATGCATGGCCGATTTAATGCGCCCTGCCCTTTACGGTGCGTATCATCACATTACCGTATCCGGCAAGGAAAACGATACGCTTACAGAAACATACGATGTTACCGGAAGCCTCTGCGAAAATAACGACAAATTTGCAATTCAGCGCAAGCTACCCAAAATTGAAACCGGCGATTTTGTAATAATTCATGATGCCGGAGCCCACGGCAGGGCAATGGGATTCAACTATAACGGCAAACTCCGTTGCAGTGAACTATTGCTTCGCAGCGATGGAAGCATAATCCAAATCAGAAGGGCGGAAACAGCAGAGGATTATTTTGCTACCCTTGAACGGGATGTTCTTAAGGAATTTTCCGGCAACAGGGTAAAGAAATAAAAAAGGGAGTAAACTCAGTTTACTCCCCAAAAAGCATGGGCGATACAAGATTTGAACTTGTGACCCCCAGCGTGTCGAGCTGGTGCTCTAACCAACTGAGCTAACCGCCCTATCAATAACCCGTGTTAAACGGTATTGACGCAAAAAATTCAACAGAACCAAGCACTAAAATGCTGCCGTTCCCGGAAATGAGAACTGTACTAAATACCGCCGGTTTAAGAAACTTTAGGCCTTTTCCCGTATTGCCACGTTAATTTCAATTTTGCCGCTGGTTCCCAATTCCATAGGTACTATCAGGGCTTCCACCTCGTGATTTGAAATTTCCATGTTTTCCCCTGAAAACAGAGCCGGGGGGGTAAGGTCGAATTTAAATCCCAGATCATGAAGTTTGGTTACTGCCTGGGCAGTAATCATGTTAGCCAGTTCCTGAATAGTGGCCTTGGCAAGTTCATCAAGCTGATCAAATTTTTCACCGTTCATGGCGCCGGCTATGGCAAGGGATGTCTCCTTGGTCATGTCAAAAAGAACCCTGCCCTCCACATCTCCTGCAAGACCTACCAGGGCAGCAACTCCCATTATTGACATGGTAGTGGATTTAAGGTAAAGGTCGCCACGTTTTACATCGGTATCTAATACTTCTTTTAATACATTAAATGCAGCTTCTACAAACGGATTGATATACTCAACTCTCATGATCCACTCCTTATGCTCTTTTCATAAAGGCTGACACGGGCGGTTTTGCCAATGTACGCCATTCGGTTTCTGCCATATCTTCATTCGTCCCTAAAATCACCATCCCATGGCTTTTAAGCCGCTCGGAAAACTCATTCACGAGTTTGCCCTGTTCTGCCACCGGGAAGAATGATACCACATCCCTTGCCACAATTAAATCCAAATCCGGCAGGGAATTATCATTCAAAACATCATGGTATTCAAACAGTATTGAATCCTTGATCTCCAGGTTAAAAGTATATCCGTTTGGCCCCAGAACCATAAATTCCCGGCAATAATCAGGAACTTCCTCCAGCTCATACAGCATATTGGGAGCCTGGGAAATAGCCATGACATCGTTATCATTGGCCCATATTTTAAACCGGCTGTTCGGATACTTCTTTCTAAGTATACACGCTAATGAAAAAGTTTCATAGCCCTTTCCGCAGCCAATATTCCAAACCTGGATAATAGAGGAATTATTGGCAGGCAAAACAGCTGCAATTGCCTCTGCATAGTCTTCGCGCCAGAAACCAGTATTGGAAGGCGAGTAGAACTGGGAAAGGAAATCCTCGGCATCATTGATATTTTTTAACTGCAGATTCGGGCCATGCCGTCCTATGCTCCAATCTGTAAAACGCTGCCGCAGCCATGTATCGTTGATTGGACTGGGGAAAAAATGCATGAGCGCCGGAAGGCTTTGCTGTACAAAGCCCAGGGCTGATTCGGCCGAAGATGCGGCGGGTAGTATTTGTTCCTGCGAGGAAGGCATTTGAAAAGCATCACTTTCCGCCAGACGGGTTTTGCCTTCTTCATCTTTGCTAATGGAAAAGATCCGTATTACATCCAGGATAATGTACAAAGCCCCCTGTTTTTCCACAACTCCGCTGATAAACTTAATATTAATGTCTCCGAAAATAGGATGCGGAGGCTGTATCTGATCGCTGTTGATCCCCACCACTTTGTCAATCTTGTCTACAATAGTTCCGTAAACCCTGTCTTCTATGTTCAGGATCAACATATTTTCAATGCTGTCTTCTTTCTTTACCAACGGCAAATGGAAGAAATTACGCAGATCAATAATCGGGATAATATCCCCCCGCAGATTATAAACGCCCTTGACATAAGAGGCTGCATTGGGAACATATGTAAACTTGTCGGCTTTGGCTATTTCCTTAACATTCATAATGTCAACACCATAGTCTTTGCCGGCCAGAGAAAAAGTGATCATTTTAAAATCAACATTTTCGACCCGTTCTTTCTGTTCCTGAATATCAGTGTTTAATGTTTCCAAATCTCTTACTACACTCATTTTTCACCCCTACCGTATTCCGTCGCGGATCCGGCGCTGTTCCATTTCTTTCCGCTGGCCAAGCTCCAAAAGCTGACTTACATCAATAATCAGGGATACAGAACCATCGCCCAAAATCGAAGCGCCGGCTATACCCGGAGAATTGGTAAACTGATCCCGTAATGGCTTGATTACGACATCCTCTTCGCCAATAAGACTGTCTACCATAAAGCCCATCTTTTTCTCGGCAGTACCTACAATAACAACAAAATTATAATCTGATTTTTCTTCTGTTCTGATACCGAAAAGCCGGTTTAACCGGAGCAGGGAAATAACATCATTTCTTACGTTGATTACCTCATAGTTGTCAATAAAGTTGATTTCTTCCGGCTTAATCCGCAGACTTTCAATAACACTGGCAATGGGAATGGAGTATATTTCTTCTCCAACCCGGACCAAAAGACCCTGGATAATTGCCAGGGTAAGGGGCAGTTTAATGGTAAACTTGGTCCCCTTGCCTTTATCGGAATTAACGGTAACCGTCCCGTTGAGCTTTTCTATGGAACGCTGTACCACATCCAGTCCGACGCCGCGTCCGGAAATACTGGTAATCTGTTTGGCAGTAGAGAATCCCGGCTCAAAGATCAACTGGTAAGCTTCTACATCGGAAAGAACTTTATTCGGATTTATAATCCCCCGCTCAATGGCTTTGGACTTAACGGATTCTACATCAATGCCCTTACCATCGTCACCGATTTCTATTACGATCATGTTTCCTTCGTTGGAAGCCTTAAGAAGCACCGTTCCTTCTTCGTTTTTGCCCACTGCCAGCCGTTCTTCGGCAGATTCTATACCGTGGTCTACGGAGTTTCGGACAGAGTGCATGATCGGATCAAGGAGGTCTTCGATAACAGACTTATCAAGTTCTGTTTCTTCACCTTCAATAACCAGGTTAACCTTTTTATTAAGCGATTTGGAAAGATCCCGGACAAGGCGCGGGAAACGGCTGAAGATCTGGCTAATCGGAACCATGCGGATCCTCATAACCCCTTCCTGAAGTTCCGCGGTTATACGGCCCAGGTTTTGACTGGTTGAACGGAATTTGCTTACATTACCTTTTAAAGATGCTTCAAAGCCTTCAAAGAGGGAAAAGATATCTCCGTATTCTTCGCTTATTTCTTTCCGTATATCCTTAATGGAACGGCCTTCCTGAATGTTTTCCAGATAACTTGGCAGACTGTCGAAAAGATCTTTAATCTTTTCGCGGTATACAGACTGGATATCGTGAATATCAGTTAATTGCTGGGTAAACTGGATATTAATCTGGTTAAATGTAGCTTTGGTAATAACCGTTTCAGACACAAGGTTAAGAAGATCATCAATACGCTTGGAGTCTACCCTGAGTATGGATCCTGCTTCTTTTCCCGCTTTTTTGGCATCCTCTGTGGATGCGTTTGACTTTGGCGGAGCAGAAGCTGCGGCCGGAGCATGAACTGGTTCAGGTTCCGCCACGATTGCAGGAGTAACGGGCGCTGCTGCAGGAGGCGGAGGTGCAACAGGAGGAGGAGCGACAGGTGATGCGGCAACCTGCTGTGCGGCTACAGTCTGCATGGCAGACTGCAGCAAGCCTTTAGGTGTATCTACTTCTGTAGCTTGTACGCCGCCGCTGCTCACCGGGATTTGATCTATGCCCGTTACGGTGGAAGAAAGCGTTACATCGGGAATTGTTACGTATTTTTGGAGTTCCGTTACACTTTTGCTTGAGGCAATATAATAATACACCACGGGGAAAAAAGTATCTTCGTATAATTGTTCAAATTCCGGAGTAGTTTTGATTATTGCGCCCAGATTTTTTAATGCAGCATAGCATTGAATGCCGCCTACAGTGTTCATCAGACTGTTTTCGTCAAATTTTACCGAAACCTGGTATATAGGCTGGGCGTTATCTACGGCATCCTTTAATTCAGTAATCTCATCCAATGTAAGACTGCCTCCCAGGCCGGATCCGGCAGAAATCGGCTGCTGTGGCGGCGGAGGAGCAGCGGCTGCAGCAGGAGCAGGTTTTGGAACCGGCTTGGGAGCCGGCGCCTGTTCTTTCCCGGGGATCATGGCCACCAAACGGCTTTCTACCTGTGAAACATCCTCCTGATATACTGCCCCATTCATCCGCTGCTGCAGCATTGCCTTGATAATGTCAATCGCCGCCAGCAGGGTATCCACTGCATCTTCGTTAACTCCAATCTGATCGGATCGGATTGCATCAAGGACATCTTCAACTTTATGGGTAAAGCGGGAAAGTTCCATCATCTCGACCGTTGCAGAACCGCCTTTAAGGGTATGAGCCGCCCGGAAAATTTCGTCCACCGCATCTTTATTGGCCCCCTGGCTTTCCAAAACCAAAATGTTCTGTTCCAGGGTATCAACCTGCATCTGAGCTTCGCTAAAAAAATCTTTTAGCAATTCTTCATTATTGGGATCAAGATAATCACTCATATCTTAATGTTTATACGAAAATCATTTTACGTCAAGTATATATTACATCTAAAGCAAGTTTTAACAAGCATTATTGATCATAATGACCTATTTACCGATATTTTAAGTATGAAGAAATGCCTTATAGCCGCCTGTTTGAGTCTCTTTGCCTTTAGTCAGATACTTTCCGGGGCGGAAATTACTGTACCAAATCTGGACTTGGTCAGCCGGGGGAAGATGGAAGATGGGGATTTCGGTATCAGAAGCTCCATAGAGGCCGAAATTGCCATCAGCGGGGGCTATAAATACGGTTTTTCACTGGGTTTGGGGGTGGAAATTCCCGATTTAGGTAAATCCCTGTCCTACGGGCGTCTGGATTTGCCCTATGCCGCTGGTGGCCATCCAAGTGATGCCGAATACAATATAATGATAGATGAGATAAATGATCGTTTGAACAACCAGGCTACCCTCTCCATCAGATCCCTCAATGCAACAATACGGGAAGTTTTTGACAAAGCTCTGGAAATCAGCTTTTTTATAGGCCATTTTGACAAACTGGGTTCAGGAGATGAATTTCAGGAATATTTCGGTACCGAACCAATAGGAACCAGCCTGAGAGGCTTTTTTTACTATACTGACGGACTAAATAACGACCCATTTTTCCGTTTTAACGGGTCTATTCACAGTGTAATGGGGACAGGAGTGGGAATAAAAGGTATTTTTGGAAATATTATTCCCGCCTTTTACATTTATCACGACCTGTCTTTTCCCAAACATCAGAATAATCAAGGGGGAAGTTATCAACCGGGCCGTTATTCAACTGATGCAAAGGTCCTGATCAATGGCGAAAATGCCAAATTCGAATTAATTATGGGGTATACCCATGCTAACCATGACAATAATGTTCTCCGGGGAGGAGCCTTGGCCTGGTTTGGCACAGGCCCTTTAAGTTTTCTAATGCAAACCGGTATTTCCTACTACGAGATTGGAACGACTATGGATATCGACAATTGCTATTTTCTTATGGAACCTCGGCTCCGTTTCGATAAATTCGGAGCCAATTTAACATTTTTCTATCATCCTGTTTATTACATGAACCGGGTAATTTGGGATGATGTAAACACAGCAGAAAAAGCCCGGGGAAGAGCCGACATCAATCTGCGGGTTTTTTACGGTGGCATACAAAAATCAGCCTTCGAAACAGGCCTGGAAGTATTGGTAAACCTGAAAGTCCAAAATGGCGAAGAAGTCAAGCTCTGGTTATCCCCATTTATCAGTACCGTAACAACAGGGCTGCAATGGGACTTTGCCTTACGTTTTAATCCACGCTTTTTCTGGGACAAAAAAGACTTGATGGAAGGTTTTATCGGAATCAGAACATCGTATTAATAAGGGACAGGTATTTATGTTTTTTTGGAAAAAAAAGTATCTTTTGATAACAGTTGTTTGTCTGACCAGCAAGCTATTTGCACTGGACTTAACGGTCATTGGCGGCTTGGGAAACTTCTCATTTAACACCTCTTCGGAAAATGCCATAGGTACAGGCCAATTCAAGGGAAGTTTTTATCCTTTGGCCATTGTCAATGTTGAAGACCAGTTATCAGATACCTTTGGGTATACCGCCACTGCGGAACGGGATCCGGTGCTTAGAAATGTAGTATCCTGCGAAATGACCATAAACACCGGCCTTCTTAATCTTTCTGTCGGTCCTCTTTTTAGTTTGTTTAATACCGGAAAAACGATCATCCGGCCCGGTGTTTCCACCAGCCTTGGAGTGGAATTTCCCGGCATTTTTTTTATCAACCTTAAAGGCGGAGCAACCTTCGGGTCCAGCATGGAAAACGATTATGGCCTGGAAACCAGCAGCATCTCGCTTGGATTCTGGATCCCCAATTTGTTAAATACGTTCAGTGTAACTTCAAGCAAATTCAGCGAATTCAACACAATTTTGATCCAGGATGAACTGTTCCGCGCCAGTTATCGGGCCGACATTCATGCAAAAAATGCTCCGTATATGGTTTCCATTGAAATGGGCTATCAATCATTAATACGTTCTTACGAAATGTTATACGAAGATACAATTCGCGCCGTTTTTCTGGGTTTCGAAACAAACATCATATTAAAGCCCCAATTTATCCTTATCATTGGAGCGGAGATGCCAATATTTGTATGGGGTAAAACTCCCCTGGAAAGGGCGAAAGATCGCTGGTTTTTCCGGGCCTTTACAGGTTTTAAATGGAATATTCAAAAACAAAATGAAGATTTTGCCCTTTAAGAAAACCTGGCGGCAGAAAGTTTTTATTCGAAAGTCTGGTTTAATAAACTTCCTAACCAGTTGATAGTTTTTCCAGGGCTGCTTTTTTTCGTTTTTCAAAAAGCCGTTTGTTATCCTCAAACAAGTTATTTCCCATTGTATCAATGGATACAATAAGCGGGCCAAAATCTTTTACACGCAAAACCCACATTGCTTCCGCCATACCCAGGTCAAGCCAATGTGCCGCTATTACCGCTTCCACTTGAGCGGCAGCCAACACTGCACAGCCTCCGGGAAAAACCGTGTGAATTGCTCCAAACCGGTAACAGGCTTCGGCAGTCTTTTCCCCCATGCCGCCCTTTCCCACAATCAGTTTTGCACCGGTAGTTTGCAAAAATTCACTTTGGCAGCTTTCCATCCTCATACTTGTTGTAGGGCCAATAGAGATCATTTCCCAGTTTGAGTAAGGGGGGAAGTCTCCCCCCTGGGGCGCACATGGTTGCGCCCCACCCCCCTCTATATTCCGTACGAGAGGCCCAGCATGGAAGACCGCCAGCCCTGCAAGATCAACCGGTAAAGAATTTCCCTGCCGGACAATACGCTGGTATACATCATCACGTCCGGTTACCAGTGTGCCGTTTAAGTAAACAATGTCACCGATGCGGAGACCGGCAAGATCTGTGGAATGTATCGGAGTGAAAAGGTTTTTTTCAGTCATAGATATTAAGTATCAATAATGTCCCCACACCCGTACAAGCTCTATTGTCAGGCGGCAAGCGGCTTCCATTTCCGGAACCGAAACCCATTCGTCTACGCTGTGAAAATTTCTTCCTCCTGTAAAAATGTTGGGGGTAGGAATTCCCATCTGAGTAAGTTTTGATCCGTCGGTACCGCCGCGGATTGGTTTTAAAGTAAACTCCACCCCGGACAATTTGGCTGCTTCTTCCAGTCTGGAAAGAACTTCCGGGTGTTCTTCAATTTTATCTTTCATATTGTAATATTGATTTTTACACTCTACCCTTACCTGTCCGCCGGGAAACTGAGCTTCCACTGCTTTGGCAAATATTTCCAGCGCAGCGGCCCTTTCGCTGGCACGGCTTAAATCAAAATCACGGATATACACCTCCAGTTCGGCGCTATCCAGGTTTCCGGAAATTTGCGTTGGGCAATAATAGCCGTAGTAACCATCCGTGGCTTCGGGACTTTCCGATCGGGGAAGCATCGCCGCAAAAGCGGCGGCCATAAGGCATGCATTTGCCAACTTACCGCGGGCCGTACCCAGATGTATTACTCTGCCGGTAAAAAAAACTTTTGCTTCGATAGCGTTAAAACATTCTATTTCCAGTTCTCCCATTGGACCGCCGTCCAGGGTATAACAGGCAGCCAAAGTATTAACTCGCTGCAGGGGAAAAAACGGTAAGCCTTTGCCTGTCTCTTCATCGGGAGTAAAGATGATCATTACAGGGCCGTGATTAATTTCAGAATGAGCAAGAAGATATTCAACGGCGCTCATGATCTCGGCAATTCCTGCTTTATCATCAGCACCCAAAAGTGTCTTTCCGTCACTTCTAATAATAGTTTCGCCTTTATCGTTCTTCTCGATTACGGGCGTAACATTTTTACCGGACTCAGCGTCTGCTAAACATACATCCTGAGAAGTATCCAGATGAGCCATAAATCCAATAGCCGGCTTTGCTTCAAACCCGGGACTGGCGGGAAGAATGGCAAGCACATAGCAGTGATCGGTAATCTCCGCGTCAGGAATCCCCATGGCTTTTAGTTCGTCTGCCAAAAGCTGCGCCAATTCCCATTGACCGGCGCTGGACGGGGTTTCTTCCATATATTTATCACTGGTTGTCCGAATTTGCACATACCGGAGAAAGCGCCTGGTTATTGTCGCTGAAAAATTTTCCATTGTCTAACTGTAGCATTAAAAAAAACCTTGTCATATACTAAAGCAAAATGTTAATCCCCGAATTTCCCGACTTTGTACCGATTAGTTATGAATTGCGTACAGAAATGCACCCTCAGCTTCCCATGACCGTCGACGGGGTCTCAGAGTATACCTTTGCAAACCTCTATCTCTTCAGAAGACGTTACCGCTATAAAGTTTCCAGAGTACAGGATAAAACTTTTATCATTTCAGGAATACAACCGCCTCACACACCGGAAGAGACGGAGAAAACATTTTTTTGTATTCCCTGCGCTGTTCCCGGACGCGGAATTGTGGAAGAACTCTTTAAAACCCATGATTATTGGAAAGGGATTTCCGATTCTCTCCTGACCCCCAACCGGGATCGTATGGAAGAATGGGGGCTTAAGTTTACCGAAGACCGGGATAACTTTGATTACCTGTACCTGCGAACTGATCTGGCTGAACTTCCCGGAAAAAAGTACCATAAAAAACGCAATCTGGTCAGCCAGTTTCATAACAACTATCCGGACTGGACAGCAAAACCGCTGACAACAGAAACGATTCCCGTTACCCTGGAAATACTGGAAAAATGGCGGGAACAAAAAGGTTTTGACGGAGACTTTCTGGCAGCCACCGAAGCGTTAAAACAATTTAAAGGTCTCTACCTGAAAGGAATGGTTTACTGGGTTGGGGGAAAACCCGCAGCCTGGTGTCTGGGAGAACGCCTTGCCAAGGGCCGAATGTTTGCCGTTCATTTTGAAAAAGCCCTGGAAGATTTTAAGGGAATATACCAGTTTGTAAACCGGCATTATGCAGCCGCCCTTCCCAAGCACTATATTCACATAAACCGGGAACAGGATCTGGGCGACGAAGGACTCCGGCAGGCCAAGATGACCTACAGACCCTGCGGCTTTGTGCGGAAGTTTACGGCCGTTTCCGGCATCTTATCATGAAGAAAAAAAACCAACACGGCGTATCGGCATTCTGGACGAAAAAGTTACTATAGAATTCCGGGAAGATTTTGCGATGACAACAGAAGAATTATGCAGCCTTTAAGGCGTAACCAGACTTTCGAAGAAAAAAAGCCGTAACCGAGAAACATGACCCAATGGATCGTCCTCGCGTATATGGCTTTTCGGCTACCGACTTTTTTTACGGTTAAAACAAGCTAATAACGAGCCCATTTTAACCGCAAAAAATAGCATTGTGCATCGAGCTACAACTTATGGAATTGTTACAGTAACCGTTTGACCAGGACCAACATAACCAGTTTTTCTATACCAACTTTGTGTATCTGTTTTTAAGAACCTTTGTGAAGCTACCGATGACTTTTGGTCTGTTTGGTTTATTGCATAGCGAACTTCATATTCACCAGAATATTTTCTGGGTGGATCCTTCTTACCAGGTGGATAGTTAAAAGCCGTAGTCCATGCTACGTTGCTTGGCGATGACAATGGTTGGGCTACCCAATAATGATTGGTAGTACCAGTATTATGGATAACTAAATACCCACCTGTTTTTTCATATTCTTCTTTATCCAACCTTGCTTTCTCTTTGCTTGCTTCTACTTCTTCTGGGGATACTTGGGTGATAGTACAACCACCCAACACCATTAACAAAACAAAAACCATTGCCGCAATAATGAGCGTTGTCCATTTTTTCTTCATTTTCATCCTCCTAAAATGCAAATATTTGTGTATGATGCGCCAGCATTGATAACAAACCCATACGAGTTGTTTTAATGAGACTTCTCGCGGCTTGATTGGGGTATTAAACCAAGCTTTCGAATAAATTTCATTATTTTTTAGCTGTTCTATTCTCCATTACGGAGATAATACCCGTTACAATGTTACCTCCATCCCATTTGCATACAATCTTGTAGGTTGTTGGCCAAGTGGTTGTACCACCATAGTTAACCTTTATTTCAATCCCCAATATTCCCTGTACAGGCTGGTATTTAAGACCAGGAAACACCCTGCCCAGACCTGACACAAGTGCATCTGCACTAATCCTGCCATCGTTTGAACGTACCAATTCAGAAGCAGCTTCATGGATTGCCCTTGAAGTATCTGTTTCTTCCCATGTATATGTTACACATCCGGCCAATACGAACCCGAATAACAGTGTCAATACTGCCATTATCCAGAACCATTTGATTGTATTTTTCATAAAAACCCCTAAATATTATCATTAAGATAAATATTATATACTATTCGATAATTTGTCAATCACCAAAAGAATACTATTATTTACTTATAGATAAGTGGTAATAATAGTGAATATAAGAGAGATTTTATCCAAAAATTTGAAGGAAAACAGGCAAAAACTGGGGATTACTCAAGCAGAACTGGCAGAAAGAGCCGGAATATCAACCAATTTTGTAGCCATGATTGAACTAAAACACAAATTTCCTACCCCTGAAACACTTGACCAGCTTTCGACTGCTCTGGACATCGACACTTATGAGCTTTTTACCACTTCGGCTTCCCCAGACAGTATTTTAAGGAAACTTCATAATGATATTTTAGCCGATATGAAGCAATTTCATCAAAAAGTAATTCATGATTTAAATATCACTGTTGATAACGCTGTGGAAAAAGCCCTAAAAAAGCAAAAATAAATCTTTTATATTTTGTCTATTAAAATACCCATAGTAGAGCACGGTTCTACTCGTACTTCGTTCTCAGTATTTGGCTGTGTGACAAGTCAAATTTACGCTAATTTACTTGGCTTTTTTTGGAGTTTTATGATAATATTTTACCCTTAAAAGAGGAAATTATATGTATACAACGTACCATTTACGGGCCGATGAACTCAACGAGGAAGTTGTTCAAACCCTTAAAAACACTTATCGGCAGGATGAAATTGTTATTCTTCCCAAAGACGTTTATACAGAAATAGAAAAAAAACAGCATAACACGGCATTTACTGAAAAACTGCAGCAGGGTATACAGGATGTTGAAGAAGGCCGGGGCATTATAAAAACCATGGCAGAACTTGAGGCCATGGAAGATGCATGACCTTATCTTTACTCCCCAGGCATTTAAGGAATATCTTGAATGGCTTGCCTCATTATATTTAGGAAATAAATAGATATTAAAAGCTAAAATCCGTACTATTCGTCATAATCCGTGCCATTCATGATTAAAATGGGAAAGAAGCGCCAGGAACTTGACCTTTACCCCCCTAAATGATTATTTTTAATATATAGAAAAGTTTTTTCAGGAAAAAAGTTGAAAAAAAGGGAAGAAAATACTCAAGAAATGAATGAATCCTCAAAAGTCGGAGACAATCCTGCCGGAATGGAGGGCGAAGCCCTGTTTGGAGGAGCTGCAAATGGTCCGGAAGAAGTGCGCCAAAAAGCCCAGGATTGCACAGAAGGCGGAATAAATAACAATTCCGCAGGCACAGAGGTGAAAAACGGCGCAGAAACTACGGTTTCCGAAGAAGCCGCGGAAGCCAGAGATTCCGCAGAAAAACCCCTTACCACGGAAGAAAAAATAGCGGAACTGGAGGCAAAACTTGCTGAAGCCAGCGATAATTATCTCCGGAAAGCGGCGGATTTTGAAAATTTCCGCAAGCGGATGAATCAGGAAAAATCCAACGCTATTGAATATGCAAACCAAACACTACTTTTGGATCTGGCTTCCGTTATTGACGATTTTGAACGGGCAATTAAATCTGCGGAAACCCTGAAAGAAACCGCAAACGGCGACAAGGACAAAATTACCGCTGCTTATAACAGCCTTTACGAAGGGATCTCGTTAATCGAAAAAAACCTCCTTTCCCAACTGGAAAACAAATGGGGCCTGAAGCGCTTCGATTCTGCAGGAGAGCCTTTCGATCCCAACAGGCACGAAGCTATTATGATGGAAAAATCCGCCGAACTGGAAGAACCTGTAGTGGCGGAAGAATTTGTCAAAGGGTATTTATTAAAAGAAAGGGTAATACGGCCTGCTAAAGTCAAAGTCGTAATGCCGGAAAAATAACATTGCTAATATATAAG
>WRIB01000026.1 GCA_009782955.1 Treponema sp.
GATACAGCGCTCGTCCAGCTTTGCTTCCGCCGGAAAAATATGGTCGAACAGCCAATCACGCAGACGGTAATCGTCCGCATGACCGCGCAGCAGAGCCATTGGCAAATGACTATGGGAATTGATAATGCCCGGCATCAGAAGCCGTCGTGATCCGCTAATGACACGGCCGGATTTTTCTGTTGGGGGTGTATCGCCGATGTATGACACTTTCCGCCCCGTAATCCCGACATAACCGTGCATGAGTACGGGCTGGTCATCGTTCATCGTGATGACAATGGCATCGTTACATAAAATATCCATAAGGATAGTGTACCCAAAAAAGCTGTTTTGGCATACCTTGGTCAACATTGCTACTCCCTGTTCTGTGAAGGCATACGACAAGGTGTGTCTATATTTAAGGTTTTGGAAGTGGTCGCAAATTGCGACCACCTCGGTCATTTCAGTTTTTGTCAAGCAGAACATAAGTTTCCGTCTGCTACATCCAGGCAGCGCTGGTAAAAACTGTTCGCGTGTATGTTCCCGGGCCGTTGCCTGCATACAAGGTTTGCAGATTACCGGTATTATCGGTGAAATTAATCGGTATTGTTCCGCTTCCCAGAAAGGTAACACTGGTTAGCTGGTTATAGAGAAATGCCTGATTCCCGATAGAAGTAACGCTGCCTGGAATCGTAACACTGGTCAGTTGGTTATTCATAAATGCCTGAGTTCCGATAAAAGTAACACTGTTTGGGATAGTAACACTGACCAGGTTATTGCCCGTAAATGCATTATCTCCTATGGTGGTAACGCTGCCGGGAATCGCAACACCGGTCAGTTGGTTGTACATAAACGCGCCGTTCCCAATGGCGGTAACACTGCCGGGAATGGTAATGCTGGTCAGTTGGTTGTTTTGAAACGCACTAACTCCGATGGAGGTAACGCTGGTTGGGATGGTAACGCTGGTCAGGTTTTTTCCCTGAAACGCAGTTTCTCCTATCGCTGTAACCGGAATTCCGTTTATCTGTGCCGGTATGGTTACATCGGTCTCTGTACCGGTATAATCTGTAAGGGTTATCGTTCCTGTAGATTCAATTGTATAGGTGTAATCGGGATTGTCGATAACGATGATGTCGTCTTTGTCGTTGTCTTCGGTGTTGTTTTCTTCTTCTTCTTCAAAGAAGGGGCTGGCTATTTTCTCCATCCAGGGGTTCCCGCATCCGGTACATACTTTTAGCACCAGGAGCAGCAGTGTGGTAGTCAGAAACAACTTTTTAATTTTCCATGTTAATCCTTCCATGCAATAATAATGGCATTGGCAAAAATTAAAAATTGATTTTTTTTATCATTATGCAGGAGATACAGAGAAATAGGGAGCGGTGCTATTACAATTTTGTCCAGTTGGTGCTATTTATATCGGGTCGAGTATATGTTCCTGTACCATTGATGATATACACACTTTGTAAATCACCAACGTTATTAGTGAAAGTTGACCCTAATGTTAGTCCGACTCCTTCAAAAGTAATACTGGTCAGTTGGTTATTAGAAAACACTTGATTCCCGCCAATGGCGGTAACGCTGCCGGGGATAGTAACACTGGACAATGAGTTATACGCAAATGCATTGTTTTCAATAGAAATAACGCTGTTGGGGATAGTAACGCTGGCCAGTTGGTTATACATAAAAGTACCCCAGTTAATTACGGTTATGCTGCTTGGGATAGTAACGCTGGTCAGCTGGTTGTAACTAAATGCAAAATTTCCAATGGAGGTAACACTGCCGGGAATAGAAACGTAGGTCAGTTGGTTGTCTTCAAACGCATTGTTTCCAATGGAGGTAACGCCGTAAGGGATAGTAACACTGGTCAAACCTTTATCTTTAAACGCATCGTTTCCTATTGCGGTAACCGGTACTCCATTTATCACTGACGGTATAGTTACATTGGTGTCTGTGCCGGTATATTTATCTATGGTTATTCCTGCCGGTCCTATAATGCAAAGGAAATAGGGATATTCGGAAAAGATAACAAAGTCCTCTTCTTGTTCCTTGTCTTTAATGAGCGGATCAACTATTTTTTTCATCCAGGGGTTTTCGCATCCGGCACATACTATTAGCGTCAAGATCAGCAGTGCGGTAACAGGATATATTGTTGTTTTCATCAATAGTTCCTTCTGTCAATAACAACAATACTTATTTTTTGTCATTTGCTTTCTGAATAATGAACTTTTTTGATCATTATTATAAATTTTTAATACTTTTTATTGGGCGGCAGGCGCAGTGATTCCTGAGGGAGAGAGGATAAGGGCGGTGTTTCGTCTGCCGGCGCCAATAGCTGTTTCTGTACCGATAATATTCATGGCAATACCTGTTTGCCATACAAGTGAACCAAGATCAGCGGAGGCGGCTTCCAGGTAGTGGGCGGTGTACGCACTCCATTCACCGTTTGGTCCGGCTTGTACGGTAAAGCCGCTTGCATCTTGGTAGAAGATTCTCCCGCCGCCCGGGCCAATGTCACCGATGTTGTATTCAAATTTGAATTCATCTTCCTTGAAGAAAGGATCAAGGATTTTCTCCATCCAGGGGTTCCTGCACCCGGCGCATGCTATAAGGATTACCAGCGCGGCAATCGAATACAGTTTGATTTTCATGTTCACTCCCTTTATTATCCACAGATTGCACAGATAAAAACAGATTACACGCATAATATCTACTTAATATTAAAAACCATCTGTGTCATCCGTACCCATCCGCTAAGTGCATGGGAATGCTTACATAATTATTGCAGCCGGGAGGCAAAGGACACTCCCGTACCGGCAATGTAATGATACCCAAAACGGAAGGTAAGTTCTAGAAGCGCCAGCCTTCAGCAATTCCAGGGGGAAGACCTTGTTGCATCACTATCCTTTTTACTATATTCTTAATGGCTATGAGTATTATACGAGACAAATCGCTGGCAGCCGCCGGGCTTGCCAAAATAAACTGGGTCAAGGACTTTATGCCCGTGCTGAGCCATTTCGAGAAGCAGTTCTCGGTGGAACAGCCGCTTAAGGGTATTAATGTGGCGGTAAGTGTGCATCTGGAAGCTAAAACGGCATATCTGGGAATGGTACTGCGATCTGCGGGTGCGGAGGTAACGCTGACGGCGTCCAATCCCCTTTCCACCAAGGATGATGTCTGTGCAGCGCTGGACAGTCTGGGGCTTGCCATTTTCGCCTGGCACGGCGCAACGGCGCAGGAGTATCACGACCATCAGGTTAAGGCGCTGGAGTTTTGCCCCCACGTTGTTATCGACGACGGCGGCGATTTAATGAACTTACTCCACGACGAAGTACCGCAGTATGCAAAGAACCTGCTGGGCGGCTGCGAAGAAACCACAACGGGGCTTCACCGGCTGCGTGCAAGAAGCGATGCGGGCAAACTTAAATACCCCATGTTTGCCGTGAACGACGCCAAGTGCAAATACCTGTTCGACAACCGCCACGGTACCGGGCAATCAACCTGGGACGCCATTATGTACACAACCAACAACATGATCTCCGGCCGTACTGTTGTTGTTGCCGGCTATGGCAATTGCGGATCGGGAATTGCCATGCGCGCCAAGGGTCTGGGCGCCAATGTAATCATCACAGAGGCGGATCGCTTTAAGGCGCTGATGGCGCTTACAGACGGCTTCCGCGTATTGCCCATGATCGAAGCCGCCAAAGAAGGCGATATTTTTGTTACTGCCACAAGCTGTAAAAAGATCATTACCACCGAACATTTCAAGGTAATGAAAAACAATGCGATACTTGCCAACGCCGGGCATTTCGATGTCGAAGTAGACCGTGCCGCTCTGGAAGCAATGAGTGTTAAAAAAGAAACCCGCAAGCCGTTTATCGACGGCTACCATTTACCGGACGGCAAAATACTGAACCTGATGGCGGAAGGCCGTCTGGTTAATGTCGTAGCCGGCAACGGGCACCCCGCCGACATTATGGATCTGAGTTTCGCAATTCAATTGCTCAGCGTATTACACGTAGCGAAAAACGCCAAAGGCTTAAAGCCCTTGGTCTACGACATACCCAGGGAAATCGACGACGAAGTGAGCCGCATCAAGCTTGAAGCCATGGGAATAAAAATTGATGTTCACACACCCGAGCAGCTAGAGTATTTGGGAAGTATGTAAAACGCCATTTAATCCATAATGGTGATTTCTACACGGCGATTCAAGGCACGGCCTTCTTCGGTGGCATTATCCCCCAGAGGCCGTGTCCCTCCCCAGCCTTTGTATAAAAAGCGGTCTGCGCCGATTCCCCTTTTGGTCAATTCATCCACCATTCGTTTTGCCCTAAGGGTTGATAGTGCATGTTCATCAGTCGGGCGGCCCACTGCAGCGGTATGCCCTTCCACAAGGAAAGTCCGGTCCGGTATTTTTTTAAGAGCCTCGGCAATTTTATCCAGCCGGGGATATTCTGCGGTCAGAAATTCATCCGAATCCGCAATAAACCGTATATCATTAACAGTAAGTCTGACGCCGCCGGGAACAGGGGTCAGCGTAATATTCACATCATTTGTCCAGCCTTTATCCTGATTGTCATCGTTATTATCATCCTGATGCTTATCCCTGTCATTTAAAACATCATTCACCTGATCCGCTACCTGATCTGCGTTAAGCGGAATATACCCTTCGCCAAAAGTAAGGGTAAAACCCCGGAAACGTACAGTCCTGCCGTCAGACCAGGTAAATGTTTCATCAAGGTTATCACGCATCAACAGGGGAAGGCCGTCGGAAATTTGAAGGAGTATATCTACCTGGTGGCTGCCCTGCAGCGTTTTAAAGTAACGCTCGTCTGAGTATATGTGCGAAAGATTTTCCACTGGGTTACCTGAAGGATCTTCCCGTGAAACCCAGGGAAAACGGGTAGCATACCGGGCACTTATGCGGTAAACCGGAATATCCCGATATGTTTCTATTCCCCGGTATTCATATTCCACGGCAATGGGAACAGTTACCGGATACCCCTCATTAAGGGGATCCAGTACCCGCACTGCCCTTCCAACCCATTTTGCGCCGGGTTGTATACTTTCCGCCGGATATGCGGGAAAACCCCTTAGAGAAGGAAACCCCCGATCATCTTCGATTTCCAGATCGCCGTTGGGAAAGATCTGAAACCTTACAGGGATCACATCATTCACCGCCCGTGCGCTTTGCTGCATATTTCGTAAGGTTTCTTCCAGTACGTAGAAATTTCCCTGGTATAACAGGGCCTGACCGGTATCAGTGTCAACAGGGTTCAAAGTTGCCCGGACTTCCCGGTAAACAAGACCGGTATACCTTCCGTTGTCATACCGGGACCAATCTGAACGTTCTATAATTTTGTAGGCATCTGTCTTCTCCCTTCCCAGGATTACTCCGGAATCAGACTGGGCAGATAAAGACAAGGGACATATCAGGAAAAAAAATAAACCTATCAACTTTTGCATTATACTATTACCTTTATGTCTGGACACAAAAAAACGGCATAATATTAACAGTTTTCAGTGATGTTACTCTTGTTTGAACATAAAAAAAAGCCAGTATATCAAAAATATACCGGCTGGGTTGGGGAGTGGAGGATTCGCCCTCCAGCCCTCGGCGTCCTGCCGCGGTCTTCCGGGCCGCGGCCAAGCACTTTCGGTGCCTTCCATGGCACCTCTTCCTCCCGTAGGTCGGCGTGCTTGACCGTTCGAATCCTCCATTCCCCACACAATTTCCCGTGATGTTACTCTTGTCTAAACAAAAAGAACTACACAGAATTCTGTGTAGTTCTTTTGGGGAGTGGAGGATTCGAACCTTCGAAGGCTGAGCCAACAGATTTACAGTCTGCCCCATTTGACCGCTCTGGAAACTCCCCAATTAACTATGCTCCGGCTTGCAACAAACCTTTGCTCTGTCTGCCATCGTATGACTAGCCATCTTCCGGAGTCGAACCGAAGACCTCGAGATTACAAGTCACGCGCTCTACCGACTGAGCTAAGATGGCATAAATCCAAGACAGCTGATCCAAATCTGACATAGCAGTTTAACCACCTTTGGTTCAGCTTCATTTATACCCTATCGGAAAAATTAAATTTAGGCAAGAGGAGCTTGTTCCAAAAACCGAAGTTTTGGAACAGCCTCTGAGGGAAACATTCACCCAATTACTTGTAAACGGGCAAACCCGGTTAAGTGTCAAGAGCTTCTGTCAGGCCGTAGTTTTTCCGCTCCTCCAAAATAGATATGCTGTACCGGTTTTTCGGCCGGAAAAAAAGCATGGATCATCACTCGTATTGTACCAGACAGACTGTCCTGTACTGCTGCTTCCTGAAATACCATCATTGCGGTGTCCTCTGCCCTGCCGGATTGACGCAAAGCGCCGGCTGGGTTCAAAGCGTCAATATCCGAAGTTATTGAAAAAAAGAACGATAGTATGTCCGTTTCGGCCAAGTTGTTTGCTGCAAGGAGTTTATCGTAAAGTTCTACGGTTCTTTGAGTTATTTCTTCTTTTGTGTTTGCACTGCAAACAGCTCCCCGTATAGCTTTGAGTGTTTTTTCTTTCATCATTGCAGATTTCCCCCAGTAGCGCCAACAATAAATGCCGCTCCCAATGCTAACAAGGTTCCCAGGGCTATGATCATGATATAGCCTGCAATACCAAACAAAAGGACGGGTTGGCGTTTCCTTACGATGTAAAACAGATCCAGGATAATGCCGTAGACCGAAGAAATAATCAACAGCAGCGACAGAATAAGGCAAATACGAACCAGCGTAAGCAGAGTATCATCGGAGATCTTTTGATATGAGCCTGCAATATAGAGAATTACTGTTATCAGATTAAGGATAAGTATTGCCCATGTAGTCCATTTTATCAGTTTTCCCAAAAGCGGTTTGGCATCACGCTGCAAAATACCGCTCATAAATGCTTTACTCCTGGATTTTTTTTGTACGGTTGTTAAATTCCGCTTCATGGAATATCATTGTACCAGATATGAAAAAGATCATCACCCTGATTATTCTTCTTGCAGCCGGCGGAACGGCATTCTATCTGGGTTGGGTTCAGTATTCCGTTCCTGTCGGGTCTTACGGGGTACTCCGTTCCAAAACCCATGGTACCGACAGCGAAATAATCAGGGAAGGCAAATTCCGTTGGGTTTGGTATAAATTGATCCCCAATAATGTAACCATTGCTGTTTTTACCATTAAAGAAAATACAATTTTTCTGGATTTTTCCGGTGTCCTTCCTTCGGGGGATACATATTCAACACTTGCAGGGTTAAAAACCGATTTTTCCTATGGTTTTTCCGGTTCATTAAGCTATAAGCTCAAAGCCGAATCCCTGACTGCCCTGAGTGAACGCGAAAACCTGCTTTCCCAGGCAGAATTGGATGTATATCTTTCCCGGCTTTCCAAAGAAATTGATAACCATGTAAAAGCCCTTCTATGGACCTATGGCGAAAACGAAAAGATCCTTAAAGAAGCGGGAGAAACGGGAACAATTGATGCATTGGAAAAATCGCTGGCCGCCAGTTATTCTGACATTGAAATCCTTAGCTGTACCGTTAATATCCTTCGTTTTCCTGACTTTGTACTATACAATGAAGTCCGCCAGCTTTACCGGGATTATTTAACGGCCCAGAGAATCGATTTACGCGGTACTATTGGACAAATTGCTTCGGAAAATATCGAAAACCGCCGGCGTATCGAAGAACTGACCGGTTATGGAGAACTTCTTACAAAATACCCTGTTCTTATTCAATATTTGGCACTGGAAAGGGGAATATCGCAAAAAAATGATTGAAATTCTTAAAATGAGGTGTTGTCTTTAGTTGTGGATTATTTTTTTAATTTTGAAAAAATAGCGTATTTAAAAAATAATAAGCCGGACGGCTGTATTCTTTGCCGTCTATTGGATGGAGATCCGCAAATAACCGATACAATTATTCATCGTAACGAAGATATCGCCGTATCTCTCAATTTATACCCATACAATCCGGGACACTGTCTGATTTTTCCCGTTCGTCATATAAAGGATATCAGGGATTTATCTGAAACGGAACGCCGTTCCCAGGATACCATGCTTGATAAAGTCCTTGGGGCGTTGGATGCCCTTTACAAGCCTTCAGGGTACAATATTGGGTTTAATATGGGTCTTGAAGCAGGGGCTTCAATAGAACATATCCACCTCCATGTAATACCCCGCTACCCGCATGAACTGGGTATTGCAGAACTATTGGGAGGCAAACGAGTCCTGGTAGAAGACCTCCGCAAATCCAAAGAAAGGCTTACGGAAGCTTTATCGGGCGATTCGAAAAGGCCGGGGAAGCATTGAATTAATACGACAGAAACGTTACAGTAGGATTATGCGGCCAGAAAAATTATTGCGATTTGTATTTTTGTTGCTAATGCTTATGACAGTTCTGTTTCTCCATGCTCAGGACGCAGAAACCGACGAAGAGGACGAAGATGAAGGCGGAATAAATATAGAATCAGACTGGTCCAAAACGGTCAATCCCTATACCAGGGGGGACCAGCTTTTCTGTATTAATTTAGGGTTAGTTCAACCTCTTTTTTTTGTGGAACAGGAAGAAGGATATTTGGATACCAATATGAACCTGGGAGGTTTAGGTTCCCTGGGATATATCTATTTTTTGGACGCTCATTGGTTTTTGGGCGGTGAGTTAAGCGGTATGTTTAGTTCAACCATAGATAAATCCATGTTTTATATTATTCCTATTGGTTTTCGCGGGGGCTATCAATTTATTATTAATCGTTTTGAATTTCCTCTTTCTTTATTGATAGGCTTTGCCCCGCAATCCTATTCTGATCGGACATATTTTGGTTTTTTTGCAAAACCCGCCGCCGGAGCGTTTTTCCGGTTTAATACAGACTGGTCATTTGGTTTAAATACCAGCTTTTGGTGGGTTCCCCAATGGACAAGTAAAACAAGGGTTTTTTCTCAGCGTACCAGTGCAATTAATATCCACGGATTTTTCTGGGAATTCAGTTTGGGAGTCCGATACCATTTTTAAGGATTAATGATGAAGCAAAACACTGTTTTTATTACAACTATTTTTCTTGTTTTTTTGCTGCCTGGTGTTTTGTTTATTGGCTGCGATCAGGAGCCGCTATTCTATGATGTCGCTCATGCATACCCCCCCATCGAACCGCGCATTAAAGGGGGCCCAAGCAAGATAGTTCAGTATCCTCCTGGAACCGGAAAGCTGTATGTTACCAATGGAACAGTGTGGGAGTATACATCTTCCTGGAATCCTGTTTATCCGGAACCCCCGGTTAGAATAAGAGATATAGCAGCAATAACTACAGGGCTTTTTGCATTGGGTGATGATGGAAAAATTTATATGACAGATTCACCGGGTAGCAAGAATTGGACTCTATTTGGCGGAAGCAACGTCGAAAGTATTTTTGGCGCCGGCTCGATTCTTTTTGCTTGTTCTTTGACAGGTACACCGGGAACAAATAATGGATATACTATTGCTGCTAATGGGACAGCGTTAACCCCTAGTACTGGAAAGTTAATGGGAGTAGCTGAGATTTCAGGCAGTGATCCGGTGCTTGGTACTTTGGGAACCGGAATGTATACTTACACCGGTGGTGGTTTATCAGGGCCTGATTATACTTATGGTATTAATATTATTGGTGTAACATCTGATGGTACAGATATTTACGTGGTTTCTTCATCAGGAATTCAGAGCTCCAAAGGGCTTAGTATAAGCAGCAATTTTAGCGGAGCCGTTGCACTTTGGAAAAATAAAACATCGCCGGAATTGATTCTTGCAGGAATGCAGCGCAGCAGTGGTTCTGTTGGATATGGTTATCGTGAGATTATTATAACATCCGGAGGGATACAGGTTCCGGGAACTTCCGGAATTTCCAGTGTAGAATTTGGCACTCAATACATTTCTGCCATAGGCAGGCATGTGGTTAACCATTTATGGGTTGTCGAGGGCAGTAATTCAGGGGATGATCAGTACAACCCAATTATTTTTGCATCTACAGCAAAGAACGGCCTTTGGTCCTATCGAAGAAGGGGCAATGAAGCTGCCCAATGGAACGGAGAAGACTAGTAACCTGTTGAACTTGTGGGCTTTATATGGGAGTTTGCGGAGTTTGCAAGGTGAAAAATACGAAAAAACGGAGTTTTTTCGTATTTTGATTATAGAAAAAGGCAAAGCCCGACAAACTCCCAGGAGTCTGACAGGCTCCTGGAACAACAATAGTGGATGATTTATTTTCCGTTACAGTTGCGAAAACACCCGAAGGCCCTCTGGCGGACAGGATGCGTCCCCAAACACTTGACGAAGTAATCGGGCAGGATCATATAGTTGGTCCGGGGCGGCTGCTTAGGCGTGCAATACAGGCAGACCGCCTTTCATCGGTTATTTTCTATGGCCCTCCCGGTACAGGCAAAACAAGCCTTGCCAGGGTAATTGCCAACACAACCAAAAGCGCCTTTGAAAGCCTTAATGCTGTCCTGTCCGGCGTTAAGGATATACGGGAGGCCATCGATCGTTCCGATGAAAGGCGGCGGCTCTATGGCAGGCGTACCATACTTTTTGTGGACGAAGTCCATCGCTGGAATAAAGCCCAGCAGGATGCCCTGCTTCCCTGGGTGGAAAACGGTACTGTAATTCTTGTAGGTGCAACCACAGAAAATCCTTTTTTTGAAGTTAACAGGGCGCTTGTAAGCCGGAGCAGGATTTTCCAGCTTAAAAGTCTTGCTGCAGAAGACCTCCTAAAGGCTGCCGAACACTGTCTCGCCGACAGTGTTCGGGGTTACGGGAAATGGCGTATCCGTTTTGAAGAAGGCGCATTGGAACACCTCCTTGAAACTTCAAGCGGTGATGCCCGCAGCCTTCTGAATGCCCTGGAACTTGCTATCGAGACAAACGCTAACTGGTCGCCGCCGGTACACTCCGCAGACCGAACGAACGCAAGTGAAGATTCCCCTTCGGCAAATCCAGAAATTTTTATAACTATGGAAGCCGCCGAAGAAAGCATACAAAAACGTGCGGTACTCTATGATCGGGACGGGGATTATCACTTTGATACGATCAGCGCCTTCATTAAAAGCGTCCGGGGAAGCGATCCTGATGCTGCCCTGTATTGGCTTGCAAAAATGGTCAGAGCCGGAGAAGACCCTTCATTCCTTTTCCGGCGTATGATCATCCTGGCCAGTGAAGATGTCGGTCTTGCAGATCCCCATGCTATCGAAGTTGTAATTGCATGCGCTGAAGCATTCGACAGAATTGGTTTTCCGGAAGGGAATTTTCCCCTGGCCCATGCATGTCTTTACCTGGCTACAGCCCCCAAGTCCAACAGCACAATGGCTTTTTTTGATGCCCTCAAGGAAGTAGATCGGGAAGATGCGGAAATTCCTAATCAACTGAGGGATCCAAGCCGGGATGCGGAAGGTTTCGGCCATGGCAAAGGATACATCTATCCCCATGCATATCGGGATCACTGGGCAGCTCAGCAATATTTACCAACAGCCCTTCGGGGCAAAACCTTTTACATGCCTTCATCCATAGGTTATGAAGCAAAAATCCGCAATGAAGTAATCCGCAAAAGGGAGCTTCAGGCGGCTATTATTCTGGGTGAAAGTGAAGAAGTTTCTGTATTAACCAGAGCGGCAGACAGCGAACTCCTTAGCTGGTCCCCTTCCGCCAAAGGAAAAGAAGGATGGTTTAAACGGCTCGAATCCAGTCGAAGCGCCCTGCTCCTTTCTGATCGGGACATTATTCTTGATAATTGCGAATTAAAACGTCACAGCCGTATATTCATTTCCAGAGCAGACGATGGCCTTCTTCTCTGGGAAAGCCTCCGTCGCGTACCGGAAGGACTCTGCGCTGCAATTGTTTCTTCCCAAAATGCAAAAGAAGCGCTGGAACGTTTTGCAGATGTGCTGGATGTTGTTGAAAAACCCATAATAGTTCCATCAAGTACTATTTTGCCAAACCCAACAGAGGCGGAAACGCTTTTCGGTACACAGGTATTTGATGCTATTGCCCTCAGAGAGCCGTTCAGGCGAGGTATCAATGCTTCACAGGAAATGTTTGACGCACTGGCGGAACAAGCCGCTGTATTGCTTGAAAAGGGTGGTCTTCTCGCCCTTCTTGCTTCACCTCCGATCCTTGGGGAACGCATTTCCCGAATTCTGCAATACAACAACCCGCCGGTAGTTGCTAAATTAAAAGGGCATGCAACAAAACTTCTTGAAGCTCTGAAAAAAGCTGAAATCTCGTTCTTTAACGACCCTGCCTGGTCATGGACAGGAAGAATGCTTGAAAAAGCCTTTACCGGTAAGGGATTTACAATAAAAACTACAATTCTTGACCGTAAAGAAGAGCGGTTCATTACCGAAAAAGATTTGGATAAATGGTTTAATGTGGAAAAATCCGCTTGGGGGAAAACTATGCAAGCGGCATTGGGTGAGGGTTTCATCCAACTTCGGGATTTGCTTTTGGGTCAAATACAACAAGGGCCGGTGCTTTGGCACTGGAAAAGTCTACTTTTTAAGACACGCCGAAGTTGATTTTTAACACTTCATACTGTATGAATTTTAATACAAAATAATTAATGTCTATTTGTTTATTTTGTTGATAAAAATCCGTGTAATACCCCTGGTCAACTAATCGAAAATTTCATAAAAAATTGAAATTTCCTCTAAAGTCTAAAGGGAATTCTGCCGATAATAGAACTGGATTAAAGTCTTTCCGCCCTGCCGCGGAAGGGGTTGCAGGCTTATTCTTGTTGTCCTTACAAGTATCGGCCTTCGGGGAAAGAACTTAAGCCGGGAAGACAAGGATGTCTTCTATGACAGTTCAAGGAGGATGATATGATCATCAACCACAACCTCAGCGCAATGTTCGCTGAACGGTCTCTCAAGGTTACCAACGAGAGTCTCACCAAAAACATGGAAAAACTCGCTTCGGGTCTTCGCATTAATCGTGCGGGCGACGATGCATCTGGCCTTGCAGTTTCTGAAAAACTGCGCAGCCAGATTCGGGGCCTTAACATGGCTTCGATGAACGCCACAAACGGGATTTCCTTTATTCAGGTAACTGAAGGATATCTTCAGGAAACCCAGGATATTATCCAGAGGATAAGGGAACTCGCAGTTCAGGCGGCAAACGGCATCTATTCCGAAGAGGACCGGCTGTACATCCAGGTTGAAGTCTCCCAGTTGGTGGACGAAGTCGACCGTATTGCAAGTCATGCCCAGTTTAACGGCATGAATATGCTTACCGGCCGTTTTGCCCGGGCTAACGGGGACAACGTAGTAACCGGATCCATGTGGCTCCATATCGGCGCAAATATGGATCAGCGGAAACAGGTTTTTATCGGTACAATGACTGCCGGAGCTTTGGGAATGAGGAATTCAAACGATAATTCCTTCCTTACCATTCAAACCCCCGACGATGCCAACCGGTCTATTGGCGTTCTGGACGAAGCCCTTAAACTTATTAACAAGCAGCGGGCAGATCTGGGAGCCTACCAGAACCGGCTTGAACATGCGGTAAGGGGTCTGGATATCGGCGCCGAAAACATGCAAGCTGCGGAATCCCGGATTAGGGATACCAACATGGCCAGTCAGACCGTCAAATATGTGACGGATCAGATTCTGATTAGCTCAGGAACCGCAATGCTGGCTCAGGCGAACCAGCGAGCAAGTTCGGTCTTGCAACTTTTACAATAGTAGTTTATATTGTAAGTTGAGGGGAAAGCGATCTCAAAGGTCTCAATTATATTGGGGCCTTTGAGCCGTTTCCTTAAAATTGCCAGGCAACGACCCTATGGTTTGTTGAAGGTTGGCTATGTTCTTTGAAAAACACCCGGATTTCCGGTTTACGGAAATCACATGAGGGAACTTACGGCGGCTCGGATCTGATTAGCGGAGGGGACTATTCTTTTCGCAATCAGTTTCGTTCTGTTCAGAGCAGGGGCAGGATCGGCGCGATCCTTCTGTCTCTGTTTCCCGTATGGAACGGCTTCGGCAAGGATTGCCGAAGCTAACAACTCATGGAGGGTTATGTATGATTATTAATCACAATATGAGCGCCATGTATGCAGATCGCCAATTGGGGATTACCAATCTCGATGTAGCAAAGAGTATGGAAAAACTCAGCTCCGGGATGAAGATCAACCGGGCGGGCGATGATGCTTCCGGACTTGCTGTTTCCGAAAAACTTCGGAGTCAAATCCGGGGACTTAATCAGGCAGAGCGCAATATCCAGAACGGTGTATCATTTATCCAGGCAACCGAAGGTTATCTTCAGGAAACCCAGGATATTCTGCACCGCCTCCGGGAACTTTCGGTACAGTCTGCTAACGGCATCTATTCCGATGAAGACCGCATGCAGATTCAGGTTGAAGTTTCCCAGTTGGTCGATGAAATCAACCGTATCGCGAGCCATGCTCAGTTTAACGGTATGAACATGCTGACCGGTGCTTTTGCACGTGAATCCGCCGTTAACCGGGTTATGCAGTTCCAGGTTGGCGCCAATATGGACCAGAACAAACAGGTCTTTATCGGTACCATGACCGCTTCTGCGCTTGGATTGGGTACTGCTCAGGGCGAAGCCGGAATAGTTTCCATTGCGACCCCGGAAGAAGCCAATCAGACCATTGGTATGGTGGATGAGGCGCTCAAACTGATATCCAAGCAGCGGGCGGATCTGGGCGCTTACCAGAACCGTTTTGAAATGGCTGCCAAAGGCGTTGCTATTGCTTCAGAAAATCTACAGGCTGCCGAATCCCGGATTCGGGATACCAACATGGCTTCAGAGATTGTGTCCTATACAAAGGATTCCATTCTGAACCAGGCAGGAACCGCAATGCTGGCCCAGGCCAATACCAGGACCCAATCGGTACTGCAGCTGCTCGGTTAAGTTTAACTTATCAAGAGACTTCTGGACGTTGTCTTTTGAGAATCATCTTGCTTTTCCATAACGAATTTTCATTGTTAATTGAAGAAGGGGGAAGTTCGCGCCCTTCCCTGCTTCTTTCTTGATGATATGTTTCTGTCCTGGAATCTTATCTGCAAAGGTATGATAGTTCATGGGTAGAAATACACACGGAGGTGAAATATGAGTATGCAAGTTACTGCTGTGGGAAACGGATATTCTCCGGTAGAACTAACCCAGGAAAGGGTTTCTGTGCCGGCCAAGAGCGAGCAAAGGCCTTTGGAAATGGCAAGAGAACCTGTTCCTCAACCCAAAAGAGAACCGCTCCCTGAAATAATGGCGGATCTGGAAAAAATAACTGTAGCATTTAACAAGAAACTAAAATTTGAAGTAAATCACCAATCCAACGATGTGACAATAAAGGTTATTGATCCGGAAACCGATAAGGTGATTAAGGAACTTCCGCCCAAAGAACTGCAAAGACTCCATTCACGCATCAAGGAAACCATAGGTTTTCTGTTTGACGAAATAATTTAGGAAGTTGTTGATGCATTTTAGGCAATGATACGTCAGTTATACTGACAAGGCGCCTATGGTTCACGGGAAGACCTTGAGGGGGGGTTATGTCCGACATTTATGTACCGGGGGTAAGAAGCCGGTTTAACACAGAGAAACTCATTGAAGACCTGATGAAGGTCGAACGTATTCCCAGGGATAGATCCGAAAAGCAGATCGAAACCTATCAGGCCGAAAAAGGGTACTGGCAGGAAGTCGGCCGGCGGGTTACGGCACTTCGGGACAGCGCCAGGTTTATGTATTCTTTTCAGAATCCTTTTGCGGAACGCAGTGCACGATCTTCCGATGAATCAGCTCTTATTGCCAATGCTACACGTCAGGCAGTAGAGCAGGAACGTACATTTACGGTAAAACAGGTTGCCAAAGCGGATAGGTTTCTTTCAAATCCTTTGGATCTTAACTATAGAGTAGAGCCCGGAAAATATACGTTTACCGTTGGCAGTGATGAAATTACCGTTGATTATCGCGGAGGGACACTGCGGGATTTTTCGGACATTCTGAACCGCAGGGGTCGTGGAAAAATTCAGGCAAGTGTTATCAATGTCGAATCGGGAAAACAATCCCTTTTAGTAGAATCTCTTGTTACCGGTGCAGAAAACAGACTTAACTTTTCCGGCGCTGCCGAAGATTTGGCCCGTGCCACCGGACTTGGAGCAAAGCCCCATGTTCATGACCAGGAGCCTGTATTACCGGAACGGGTTATGATTAATGCCGATACCGTTACCGTTAAGGCAGGTGATAAAAATACAATTGCATTTTCCCAGGATGCCCAGGCGCTTAGCGCTCAAAAAGGCATTATTTTAAATTTTGAAACTTCTACCAAAGTAACTCCTGCAGCAGAAGCGCCAAAAGCGCCTTCCGGCCCGGTTATTCCGGGTGGAGGGTCAATAAGTTACGGCGGTGTAACCATAGAAAACGATCCTTCATCCGTACCTCTTCCCAAGTTCGAGACTCAGCCTGCTCCTGTTCAGGTGGATGATATGGCTTTTCTCTCACTCACCTTTAACGACGGAACTTCCGCTGCGCTACCCCTTGTTCAGGATTCTGCGGGATTTATTCCCATGAGGATTAATCTGGATGAAGTTGCCGGCGGCAGGAATGTCTCTTCAATGGAAATAGTCAATAACAATACCAACAGAGATTTATCAATTCGAAATGTAACAGTAATTAATCCAAATCCTCCTCCCAGGCAGGAGTATACATCACCCAATATACTTTCAAACGCTCAGGACGCAATAGTCGTAATGGAAGGCATTGAGATTAAGCGTTCTTCCAATGAAATCAGCGATTTAATTCCGGGTGTAACGATCATTGCAAAAAAGCCTTCGGACATGCCGGTAACGGTGAATGTTGAGCCAGACAGGGATGCGATCAAGGAATCTATTGTTACTTTGGTTGGAAATTATAACCGGCTTGTTGCAGAGTTGAATATTCTGACCCGTAATGACGAACGGGTTCTTCAGGAAATTACCTATCTTACAGTAGATGAACGGTCGGAAATGAAAGAACGCCTGGGTGCTTTTTCCGGAGATATGACGCTTATTCAATTAAGAAATAGATTACAGCAAACGGTTACCGGGGCTTATGTAACCGAGGCGGAGAGAGAGCTTTCCATGCTGATACAAATAGGCGTTGGTACCGATTTACGTCGTGCCGGTGCCACTACAGGTTATGATCCTGCTCATCTCCGGGGCTATTTGGAGATTGATGAAAAGGTTTTAGATGCCGCTTTGGCGGGAGACCTGCGACCCATACAACAGCTTTTTGGTTATGACACAACAGGTGACCTTATTGCTGATTCAGGAGTTGCCGTTTCTTTGGACAGCCTGTCAAGGCCATTAATTGAAACCGGAGGCATCGTTGCCATTAAGACAAGTACGATCGACGGGAAAATCAGACAGGAAGAACAGCGTATTGCAACTCTGGACAGACAATTGGAAGCCAAAGAATTAGCGTTAAAACGTCAATATTCCAATATGGAAAGTGCATTTAGCCGGATGGAAAAGATGCAAACTGACCTGGATAATTTCAGTCGGCAGGCCAATGCAAATAACAACGCCCGCCGGTAGATTAATATGAATATTAAGATAAACGGAAAACCCGCAGACATTACGCTGGAAAACGAAAAAACAATTGGAGAAGTGTTAGCCGGCATTCATCAATGGCTGGAAGGACTTGGTTTTTCAGTAAGCGGCCTTGAAATAGACGGTAAAAGCTATGGTTCCCTTTCGCTTGATGCTGCTATGGCTCTTTCTATAGACGGAATTTCAGACATTGACATTAAAACTTCGGGCTGGGCAGACCTTTTGATGGAAGCCTTAACAGGTACCCTGGATGACCTTGATTCTTATGAAAAAACTGATGCAAATAACCGTAAAAGCTTTGCGGAACACTGGAAACTATCCGCACCTGCCCTCTTTCTGAAGGATCAAGAAAAAGTTTTATTCAATGCAGTGATAAAAGCTTTGGAAGATGCTTCCTATGGTACTTCGCAGACAGCTATTGCTGCAGTAATTTCGCTTGTTACAGAACGTATCAGGGAAATAAAAAATCCAATAGAAGAAATGAAAATGCTGCATCCCTTAACGGAAGAAATTGCCAAAAAGCTGGAAGATTTGCCTTTGGACATGCAAACCGGAAAGGACGGAAAAGCAGCGGAAACGATAACGATTTTTTCATCCCTTGTGGAAAAAATATTCAGACTTATATTTCTTTTTAACTATTATAAAACCGATATTGATAGTATTGGGGTACCTTCAATGAATGGTTCGGAAAAGCAGAATTTAAAGGATTATATCGGTGAATTCAGCGCCGCCCTAAAAGAATTGATTTCAGCTTTTGAAAATAAAGATACTGTCCTGGTAGGGGACCTGGCAGAATATGAACTGGCCCCAAGACTCCGCTGCCTTTCAGATGCTTTGAACGGTGTTAATCCGGGGGTAATGCCGTAATGCTCATGTTTCTGCTTCAGGAACAGGTAAAATATTTCAAAGATGACGACCCTTTAGCCGGATACTTAATCCTGATTGTAATCGGCGCCATCCTGTTAATAGTCTTTATCTCCGCCCTGATCAGAAACGGTTTGGGTGTAGGTAAAGGGATACGGAAAGGTGCTGCACCAAAGCGGTTTTCTGTTTTTGCCATGCGCCGTGTTGCCAAAACCTACAGACTGGATCATGATCAAACAAAAGCGCTGGAGTATGTCTTTAAAAGTAATGGTGTGGTCGATCCGGAATCAACCACGGCAAATCCCAATGTGCTTGACAAACATTTTAAAAGGGCTTTTAAGCAAATAGAAAATAATGCTCATTCCGAAGAAGAAGCTCAGCAAAAAATGACGCTGCTCTTTTCGGTTCGTAATGCAATTGATATAAAACATAACACCAGCGCAGGGTCTCCTTCCAGTCAGCGTATTTCTCCGGGTATGTCAGCTAACCTTTCGGTAAACAATGATTCATATTCCGTAAAAGTTATTTCTGCAAAGGGTGATATTGTACTGGTTGATTGTCCGCGTAATGCTATAGGATCCCAGATAAAGTTCCCAAAAGGAAGCAGGGTAAATCTGGCATTTTTCGGCAAAAATAACAAAGGTTATTCATTCGACAGTCAGGTTGTAGGCGTAACAGAAACGTCTTTTGGCCCTGCATTACAGCTTTCCCGCGGGCGGGAAGCCAAAGCGATGACCAAACGGCGTTTTAGAAGAACAAGCGCTGCGTTAAGCTGTGAGTTTTATTATGTAAGAATTGAGAACGGTAAAAATAAAAAATCTCACAAGATGGTGGTTGACGCCCGCCGCATGGCAGGAAGTGTTACGGATATATCCATCGGCGGCTGTGCCATTAAAACGCCGATTTCGGTTCCTGCCGGGTCCAGGCTAAAAATTGAATTTGACTATTCTCATAGTGCCGTTCCCGTAGCCGTACTTGGACAGGTATTACGGATAAATCGCAGTGGTATCGCCAATACAGTAATTCATATTAAATTCCTAAAAGTACCCCGGAAGGCCATGAATGCAATTAATACGCTTGTTTTTGAATATAGCATTTGACTAAACGCCGATTTAATATTATGATATAGCAAATGAAAGTTACGACAATAAAAGAACTAATCCGAAAGGATGTTCCGATTTATTACCGCAGGCTTTATTCGGGTACCCTGGTAATTGAACTTGTTAACAAAACGGCCGAAAGCCATATTGATTTTACCATAGAAACCAAACCTACTGGCATAAATGAAGTTATAATTAATAAAATGGACAGTGTTGATTATCCCTTGCTGCCCCTGACCAAGGAAATAAAAAAATTTATATCAGTGCTGGACGAAACTGGTGGCCTTCCTTCATTATAAAAATGACATCTCTTCCACTCCCGAAGAAACCATGCTCCTTGGAAAAAAAATAGGCGGTATACTTAAGCAGGGTGATATTGTTGCTTTAAGCGGAAAACTGGGGGCAGGAAAAACAATTTTTGCCAGGGGTATTGCCATGTCTCTTGGAGTGCAGGAAACATTAATGAGCCCGACTTATACGATTATCAGCGAATATGAAGCTAAAGTTATACCTTTTTATCACATGGACATGTATAGAATTTCCGGCGATGATGATTTTCGCCTTACAGGAGGAGAAGAGTTTCTTTACGGCAGAGGTGTTTGTGTTATTGAATGGCCGGAAAGAATCAGCCTTCCTTCTTCTGCACTTTATGTTTACATCGGGATCATGGAAGACGGAAAGCGTCTTATTTGTTACAGGATCCCGGAATGAATATTATTGCTTTTGATACAGCGTCAGATGTTTTTTCAATTGGCCTTTCAATTGAAGGGCATAAATACAGTATTTCAGTGGATTCCGGTCAAAAACATTCTGAATTAATTATGGATGCTGCAGATACCCTTCTCCGTTTGGCAGATATTGAAAAGTCTTCATTGAATGCGGTTGCCTGTATGGAAGGGCCGGGTTCTTTTACCGGGCTTCGTATTGGCTTTTCCGCCGCCAAAGGGTTGGCATTAGCACTGGATATCCCCATTATTCCCGTTCCAACCCTGGATTGTATGGCTTATCCTTTGTCTTTCTGGCCCGGAATGGTGCTGCCGGTTATGGATGCAAAAAAAAATGCCTTTTTTACGGCACTTTATAGCCAGGGTAGCCGAATAAGTGATTATTTTGACATAGAAAGTAAACAATTAATAAATACTATTGAAGCTACCTGGTCCGGGTATAATCAACAACCCCGCCCTAAAGGGTCGGGGTATGTTGGTTCTGATAGGTATGGATTGTATGCGGGTTTAACACCTTTAAAGCAGAACCTTGAATTTTCACAAACCGCCCAAAGGGGCGGTGTATTAAATCCGCTTGCGAATAAGAATACCTCTGTCCCTTTGCTGCTAGTAACCGGTCCTGCTGCTTCAATGGTTCAAAACGCTCTTGTTGAAGCATTTCCCGGAACCGTTTCATGCGGCATTTTCCATCAGGGGTATGTTGAAGGATTATTGAATCTTGCCATACAAAACAGTATTATTAATAAAGAATTGTTGGATTTTTCTGTTGGACCTCTTTATTTGCGAAAGAGTGACGCAGAATTGACCGAAAATATGGATATAGGAAATGTCTAACGAAGATAACACGGACGAGCTTGAAGAGCTTGAAGAATTAGACGAGCTTGAAGAGTTTGATGATAGTGAAGAAATCCACATTGTAAAAAAGTCCGGAAATTTTTCCATAGACAGTACCAAATTTCTATCCGATATTAATCCCTTTAAAAAATGTATTTTCCCTGTTTTTTTTATTGACAAGAAATTAAAAATTCTTTTTGCAAACGATGCCAGCGAAAAGCTTTTCCAGGGTTTTAAAAACATTTCAGGTCAATACTTAATAGATCTTTTTGGAAAATTTTTTAATTTTGAAGACATAAGACTAATCCGGGAAACAGCATTATCCGGGATCAACGGTTATTGCTGGAAGGGTGAGGTTCATGTTAAATCACGTGAAATGGCTACCACGCAATTAAAGGTGTATCTTTTCCCCTTTGATATTACCGTAAAGGAACCTGTCGAATTTATAGTTATGTTTGATGATGTAACCGAAGAAAACAGGTTCCTTTTGCGAAGCGTTTTTATGAGTCTCCTTGAAGCATCAAAACTTAAAGACAATGATACGGGTCAGCATATTACCAGGGTTAATAATTATTCGAAAAAGCTAGCAATGGAACTGTTTAATAAAAAAGGTTATGAAAGAATTGATGCAGACTTTATTGACAATATCGGGTTTCTTGCATCCATGCACGATGTTGGGAAAATAGGTACACCTGATGATATTCTTAACAAAGAGGGACCTCTTTCGGATTGGGAATGGACTGTAATGCAGGAACATACCAAAAACGGCGCCTTTATTTTGTCAACATACCCCCACCCTATGGCAAAAGAAATAGCCCTTTCGCACCATGAAAGATGGAATGGTTTGGGATATCCGTTTAAGCTTGAAGGCGATATGATACCGCTTGCAGCAAGAATAGTTTCAATTGCAGACGTTTATGATGCGCTCAGGATGAAGAGAAGTTATAAACCGGCGCTTGATCATAAAACTACTGTGGATAAAATGATGGATGCAAAAAACTCACAATTTGATCCCGAACTGGTCGATGTATTCTACAATATTGCTGTTGATTTTGATGAGATCTATAACGGTCTAATAGATCATCATGATTAAACAGGAGAACGTATGCCGAAATCGAATTCGGGAAATACCGGAGTGGATTCTGCAGCGGCCTTGTTTTCTGCCATAATTGCGTCAAATACTTCCCGGCGAAAAACCTTTACTGTTTTTGGAGCATCTACACCAATACGAACCTGATCTCCACGAATTTCAATTATGGATATTGCAATGTCATCGCCTATCATGATTTTTTCGTTGATCTTTCGTGAAAGTATCAGCATGATGCGCCGTCCTGATTCAATTCCTGCATTATGTCATGTTTGGTTTTCCAGCGGGGGTCATTCAGGATACCCTGTTTGCCAATCCTTGTTTCACGATTGATAATTAAAGGCCCTTGTAAATTGGCCGTCATGAGCCCGGATGGCGATATGGTTACTATTGCAAAAATCAGAGCTTCCTCAGGGTTATTGATGCCGATTTCCTTAACCAATTCGTCATCAATATCCAGTTCATAATCAGGTCTGAACAAGAAAGGATTTATTAAAATAAAGGCAATATGCTCTGCTTCTATAGATTGAAGCCAAATAAAAGGCTGCCGATCAGCATCCATGAGAACATATTCTTTTATTGATTCAAACCCAAAAAGTCCTGTTGGGAATGTAACTTTTTGACGTTCATTGACATCAACAAGTCCAAAGGCTTTGGTTAATATCTTCACATTAAACTCCTCTTAATCAATTGAGTTATTTCAGCGCAAAAAATCCAGTAAAGTAGGCGGAATTACCCTCGCGGCAACAGACAGGGCTGCACGGTGTGCAAAATCCATATTTGCCAAATCCATAGCAGCTGTTGAATAATCAAGGGCATGTTCTCTTGCAAGAGAAGTGGTAACGTTGTTGATTTCTTCGCCAAGCCGCTGCCATGTCATCGCTACGCGTTCACGGCGGCTGCCTTCCAATGTAAGCCGGGAAGCAATATTATTCAGGGCAAGGTCAATGCCACCCAATCCCTGACCTCCGGTAAATTCCTGATCGTGACGGTAAAAAGCATCACGAAGCCGTATTACCATATCAAAAGCGGAACCTCCAGAAACAAGGGCAGTTTCGTGCCAGTTTGGTGCATAGGGATTGTTGGACTGACGAATAATTCCAAGATCCTGAAGTACACGTGAATCTGCCCTGTCTTCCATTCGTATTAAATGAGCTTCTGTTCCGACGAGGGACAGACCATGTGTTTCAGGATCAACATAAGCTTTTACAGGAGCTGCAGAATCATTAATTTTTGCTACAATTGTATGGAGGGTATCTCCGGCAGTAAGTTTTATTTCTACTCCATCAACATAAAATGCACTATCCTGGGTAACACGGTAATTTGTTGCATCAAAGCGGGAAATAATGTTCATCTTTTCCGCCCAAAATGCTTCACCGCCGCCTATATCCAGGGTAACGTAAGAACCGTCACCGATTTCGGTACGGCGGCTTGCTCCAGCACCGCGATATTCAACTCCTACCACCAGTAATTCTCCTCCGCCTTCTACAGTTCCTTCAATAAGCCGGAATGGCTCGGTAAAAGCTTTGTCTCCGGCCCATAGATGCTTGGAATCAGGGCCAAGTCTGTTGCCAATATCCACCAGTTCTTTAAGAAGTTCATTGATCTCTATTGCAATGTACTTTGATTCGTCTGCTCCCCAGATTCCGTTGGAACCTTCAACAGCCAATTCCCGAATTCTTTGCAGTATATCATTAAATTCCCTGAGGTAACTGTCCTGAAAATCAAAATGCTCCATGGCAAATTGAGTATTTTGCTCATATCTCTGTAAACGGGTAAGGTAAGAAGAATAGCGTGTGGCATGGGCAGCAGCCATGGGATCGTCCCGTAATTCTTTTATTCGTGTGTTGGAAGAAAGCTTTGATTCAATATTAGCACGTCCTTCTTCCTGACGGCGCAGACGGTACTGAACATCAGTGTTAGGCATATCGGAAGATATTCTTCTCATAACTTACTCCTTGTTATTAACAAAAATACGGCTACTTTTTCTAGATAGGTCAGATTAGACACCCATCCGGTTAATAAGAGTGTCCAGCATTTGGTTAACAGTTGTTATAAACCGGGCTGCTGCATTAAAACCATGCTGGAACCTCAGCATATCCGCCATTTCTTCGTTAAGATTTACACCTGCTACCGATTGGCGCATTGCCTGAAGATCTTTCATTGTCTGGTTATGCGTTTCTTTTTCATAACCGCTCCGTTCACCCAGGGCGCCTACCCTGCCAACGGTGTCGGCAAAGTATTCGGTAAAAGTCATATTCTTTCCAACCATAACCCTGTCGTAACGCAGGCTGGCCAATGCAATGGCGGCTTCACCGTTGCCCGGATTGGCTGCTCTATCGTTTTCACCAAAGCCCGCGGCTACAGTGGTTACATCACGCAATATGTTGGGGTTTATTTCTATCCATCCGGAAGGGTGGGCATTGGGAGCTACCGCATAATCGTATGAACCTCCGCGGAGAATATCAACAGCATCGGGAACAGTCCAGTCAAAAGCGCCTTCCGGCCCTCTTGCATTTAAAAGCCCGGCATAACCTTCAAGGAAAAAACCTGAATCTTCAACATGACGGATCACAAAGGGAGGGTTTTCCCATCCCTGTACAGGAGTTCCCTTTAATTGAAGCTGTCCTTCCCTGTTTAACCGGGCTACTACTTCGGCGCCTGAATTGTTGATCCGGGTGATAACATCTATTACCCTGTCGGTGGGGTAATATTCAATTTCTACATTGCCGTCAGGACCGGACAGGGTAATTACACCTTCCAAACCTATTTGGGCATTTGCTTCCAGGGTGTTTACACCGTTTATCCTGAAGATGTAACTTGAATCATACTCACCATCTCCGCTGCGGTCATAGTTCCCCGCCACATTGGTTACATAAGGCCGATTCACAAAGAAGTCATTACCTGTGGCATTATTTAATCCGTAGGCACTGCTATGAACTTCATTTACCAGATCCATAAAGTTCATGGTAAAGTTGTCCAGAGAATTAATCTCGTTTTGAATGGTAACATCACGCAGTTCAAAAAGGGCTGCAAGGGATCCGTTTCTAAATTTTACTTCCTCACCTGTATCCTGCCAATAAACCCGGGAATATCCTTCATCTCCCTGATTTCGCCGCAGGCTAAATTCACGGGAAACGCTGCCCTGGACAAGGATCATTCCGGCCGTATGGATCATATATTCGTCCGGATCACGGCGGTCTACAGTTACATCAATGAGTGCAGAAAGCCTGTCAGTCAAGAGGTCACGGCGGTCCTTAAGATCGTTTGCGTTATCTCCCTGTGCTTCGATACGCTGAATATCCCGGTTAAGCCCTGCAATCTGACCTGCAAGGTAATTTACCTTGTCTACGGTAATCCGGATGTCCTGCTCTGCCATATCCTGAAGCCCTTTGAGGGCTTTATAATTCTTTTGAATCGTATCAACGAGGGTTTTCCCTCTTTCGACTACGGCAGTACGAGGAGGAATATCTGCGGGATAATTTGCAAGTTCCTGCCAGGCATCCCAGAATTGATCCAGTCTCCCTCGAATCGAAGTATCTCCCACTTCGTGATAAATCTGTTCAAGCATTCTTATATAAGGATCTGTGGTATTCCAAAACCCTTCGGTAGAAGCATGAGCAACAATCTGTTGATCCAGAAGCTCGTCCCTAAGTCTGATAATTTGTTGTATGGCAACGCCCTGTCCTATCTGGCCGGGAGTTTCTTCACGTTCCAGACCGGGGAGGAAAATGGGATCAAAAGCGGTAAAATCTACTCTTTGTCTGGAATACCCTTCGGTATTCATGTTTGCGATATTATGTTCAGTAGTAGTCAGCGCCTGCTGATGGGCTACTACAGCTCGTTTCCCGATTTCTATTCCCTGAAAGGTGGAAGTCATACCATGCTCCTTTTGTTAAACATAATTCAGTTAAAAATTACTGTTTACCATTACGCTTCTCATATCCGCTTCGCGTTCGACACCCTTGCGGGAATACATTTTTCCGCGTCTGTCAGGGTAAACCCGTTCCAAAAGGCCGGAAACAGCGGATTTTGCTTCTTTGATATATTCCATGAGAGTATCGTTTGATATTTTAATTTGGAGGGTTATCATTTTTAGTTTACGGTAAAGTCCGGAAATTTCCTCTTTCTTGTCCATCGGAAGTTTGGCTGCCCAGGCATAGAACGATTCCGGTTTTTCTTCCGCCTGAAAGCTCTTGAATATAGCTTCCCTTTCAGTCTCGAGAACTTCAAATTGGGAACCTATTTCACCTATTGACTGCATAAAAAGCTCATATTCAGCCCATTCCCGTTTAATAACTGCATCACGAATCATGGTCTGCAAGGGAGGAATTTTTTCCAAAAGTTCAATTTCCTTCAGTAAAACAATTGAAAAAACCGATATATTTTCCATGCCTTTGCCTCCATATAGATCATCGGTAAAAAAAAATATATCTTGACCGGATTGAATTCGACGGAACAATCTGCATTGACATTTTTGCCGATATTAGGGAAAATATCCTTGTTATTGGTGGATGTAGCTCAGTGGTAGAGTCCCAGATTGTGGATCTGGTCGTCGCGGGTTCAAAACCCGTCATCCACCCATGGAAGCACATGAACGCCGCACTGTCTATTCAAATGCTTTAAATAAATCGCTTGAAGTATTTGTCTCCTATACCGAAAAAGCCATTGACGATGTAATGTCAAATGGTTTGCTGCTGATTGCAGAAGCAGCAAATTTGGATAGAATTATTATTTTTCGTATTTTTGGGCTTGAAAGCAACAATGCCGGAGAAATTTACCGATGGGACAAAGTTCTTGGAGGAACAGCACCTATTGACCCTGATCTTAAAACATTGCCTATTACACCGGTAATGAAGCGTTGGATTTCCACTGTAGTAAATGATACCTGTATAAGCCTAAAACGCAGTAATTTTACAGAAGATGAGGCTGCCTTTCTAAGTTCTCGCGGCGTTAAATCAATTTTGATAGTACCTGTTTTCGTAGAACATGAGTTATGGGGCGTTGTTACTTTTCATGATAATACGAACGAAAGGGACTTTGACGAAGATTGCACCGGCTTTTTGCGTTCGGCAGCGCGTTTGTGCGCCGTCACGATCATGCGGGAAGAAAAAACAAAAGCTGTTGATCAGGCTATGGAAGAACTCAAACGTCACGAAAAAATGAAGGATATACTCCATAAGGCTTCCGCTATATTTTTGTCACAGTGCGGAGAAATATTCGAGGATATTATGACGGCAGGCATCAGTCTTATTGCTGATGCTGTGAGCGTTGACAGGATGGTTCTCTACCGTAACCGTATGAAGCTCGATGGTTTGCATATGTCGCAGGTATACCGCTGGGACAGGGAGCTGGGGGGTAAAACAGAATTGATTGAATCCTATGCAGACATTCCATACGCACGGTTGATATTGAATTGGGAAGCCTCTCTTGCAAACGGTATTTTTCTGAACAGCCCGTCAAGACTGCTGCCCGAAGTTCAATCATCTGTACTACAATCTTTTGGCATCGTGTCAGTTGCCGTTATACCGGTGTTTATCAATAATGGTTTTTGGGGTTTTGCGCTTTTTGGCGATGTACGTAATGAACGATATTTCGAAAACGATACCATTGAGATGATGCGTTCGGCGGCGTTTTTATTCGCCAATGCCTTCATACGTACAGAGATGGAGCATGAACTGGTTGACAAGAATGAACTCAACCGTGTAATGTTTCAAACGGCGCCAATCGGATTGACTACATATAACGAAGATTTGCATTTGGTTGACTGCAATGATGCTGTACTTAATATGCACGGCGTTGAAAAGCAGTACTATCTTGACCATTTTCTTGATTTTTCACCCGAATATCAACCCGATGGACGGAAAACCATAGACAAACTGCCTGATATTATGTTAAGGGCATTGAATGGTGAAAAACTGGTATGTGAATGGATGCACAAAACACTTGCGGGCGATCCTGTTCCCTGTGAACTGGTATTGACACGTACAAAAAGCAAGGGGAAATATTTCGGCCTGGGATATGTATATGATTTGCGCAATATCAAGGCGTTGGAAAAAAACATTCAACAGCTCGAAACAGAAGTTGATAAAATTTATTATGACCAGCTAACGGGTATTTATAACAGACGTTTTTTTGATGAAAATTTGGATAACTTAATAAAGTTATTATCCCGATCTAACAGTACTATCAGTCTTATGATGATTGATATAGACTATTTCAAGAAATATAACGATTGCTACGGTCATATCAGTGGTGATAACTGTCTTAGGACCATTGCGAAAATTCTAGCAAGTACATTATCAAGAATCGATGATTTTGTCGTGAGGTATGGCGGTGAGGAATTTGTTGTTGTCCTGCAAAATACCGGCGAGAGCGGCGCACGGGTAATAGCGGAAACATTGCTTGAAAACGTCCGTAACTGTAATATACCGCATGAACAAAGCGATGTGGCAAATTGTGTCACCATTTCCATCGGACTTATGTCTTGTAAAGTAGAACATACGCATTGCAAGGAAGATTATGTTCAGTGCGCGGATGAGCAGCTATATATGTCAAAACAGAACGGACGGAACAGATATACCATTACCAGTCTGTAAATCACAGTCCTGTTTTGGCGGATATTAATAATCAGCCAAATAGTGTTTTTATATTTAACTGTATCTGTTTTGCCATTTTGTAAATGTTTACCAGACGGAGTTCTGCAGCTTTTTTGTAGACTTCTTCTACCATACCAGGATGTGCCGGTTTTCCCCGATAGGGAACCGGGGCCAGATAGGGACAATCCGTTTCCAGAATCAGCCTGTCATCAGGAACGAGTTTGCAGGCATCCTGGATATTCCGGGCGTTTTTATAGGTAAGATTTCCTGCAAATGAAATATAGTAACCCATGTCCAAAAAAGTTTTGGCTACTTCGCTGCCATATGAAAAGCAATGGACAACCCCGCGGACTTGCGGGTAACGATTTAAAATCTCCGCTGTTTCTTCGGCAGCATCCCGGGAATGAATAATTACGGGAAGATTAAGTTCCTGGGCCAATGCCATTTGCATTTCCATTAATTCCCTCTCCCCTTCCAAATCCGTAGTTCCTTTTTTTCCTTCTCCGTTCCAGTTATGATCCAGGCCGAATTCGCCAAGTGCGCATATTTTTGATGCGCACACAGAGTCCGGCAGCGGCGCTGTTACCGACTGATATATATCAGCTTCCAACAGACCTGCCGAATCCGTACATTTGCAGTTCGTATGGACATATGTATGCTCTGTCTTTCTTACATTGAGGATAGCTTGTTTTAGTTCCTCTGTCCGAGTTTCCCGGTTTTCTATGGAAGCCGGCCATGGCCAGAGTCCACTGGCAAAACGGACTTGCGGGTATATGGAAAACTCTTTTATACGGCTTTTAAGATCGCCCGGTTCAAGGCTGATATCAATAATGCCTGTAAAACCCGATGAAAAAAGTTCATTTAGCATTTGATGGGGGTCAATACCCCGCTCTGTTAGCCCTGATAAATGAGCATGAGTATCATACATATTAATTATTGACCGTTTTCGGTGTCTTTGGTATAATTATCACGGTAACTTTTAAAAACTTCAGTTTTTAAAAGTTTTCTTACCCTATGAAGAAAATCGCCATTGATATAATTTTTTAAAATGTAGTAAATTTGCGATTTTCTTCGGGAAAACTTAAAAAAACCAACAGGTTTTTTTTGAGTTTTTCGGCCGGGGTGGTGGAATGGTAGACACCGGGGACTTAAAATCCCCTGGCCGCAAGGCCGTGTGAGTTCAAATCTCATCCCCGGCATTGTTTAAAAAATTCTTCAATAATGTTATGCAATGAATTTTCGTAGATTTTGACAATTGCCGCTTCCCTGTCAAAACTTTCTGTTGAATCTGAAGCATGCGCTGTGTTAATCATTACATTACTGCCGAATTCCCTGCGTACCGTACCGCCTGGCGCTTTGAGCGGGTCAGTAGGGCCAAGTACTTCCCGGATTTTTTGCACAGCGTTATCGCCTTCATAAACAAGGATCATTGTCTTAACATGCTCTTCGCTTTCGTTGGAACCGGGACGCATACCTGACATAAACTCGATAAGCTTTTGAAACTGGCTTTCGGCATATTCCATACCGATGGTGTTGGTTAAAAGCTCTTTTGTTTCTTCGTTTAAGGAAATATCATATTCCTTTTCCAGAATTTCTACTGCCTTTCCTCCAAATACCGGAGCAAGTTTTTCAATTAATGCAGTTTCAACAGGACCGTAAAATTCCAAAGCTTCTTCCTGCGTAAACTGGTGAATTTTGATCCCTACAATTCGCATGCCGGTCCGTGAAAACATATCAAGAATGGTGCCCGGTCTTGAAGAAGCAAAATTCCAATTATCGGGTTTTATAATAACCAGGGTTCTTTCTATTTTTGCTGTTTCCGGGTATTCCATATTGACTACAATATTTTCTTTTCCTTTAAGAAAACGGGATATCAATTCCAGGTCTTTATCCGCTTCTTTCTGGTTACGGGGAGTAAGAACCGCCGGTTCAAAATACATAACCTTATCAGGATTGTTTGAGTCAAAAATAAGGTCTGCATAAGTGTCCCGGATTGTTTCACCTGTTATTGATTCAATGCCCCGATTTTCCGCATGAAGAGCGCCGCAGATATCGGTAAGTTTCTTGCATGCATCATCTCCCCGGAAAAGGAGGATTAACACGCGGTGAGCCCTGCCGCCTGAAATAAAATTCCGTTCCACATAGTCGGCCAACATGGTGATATTGTCTCTTACGTTTTGTTTCCGTAGGATCCGGGCGTATTCATTTACAAACGATTCATCGGGTATAATCATTTGAGCGCCGGCCAGTTCAAGATCAAGTCTGGAAAGGAGCCGGGCAATTACTCCGCCTGTTCTGCTCTTTACAATAGAGTATGGCGTTACCATTACATAAGAAAGTTCGTTTCTCATAGATACCCCATTGTAATATTTCTTTGATGCTTGTTACAATACCCTATGCACGAACCGCTAAAATTAAAATTCATGCGAAATATCGGCATTATGGCTCATATTGATGCCGGCAAGACAACCACTACAGAACGTATACTCTTCTATACCGGTAAAAGTCATCGCATTGGAGAAGTCGATGACGGTGAAGCAACTATGGACTGGATGGAACAGGAACAGGATAGGGGGATTACGATACAGAGTGCTGCTACCACTACCTATTGGAAATACGGCTCAGACAGACAGAATCCCGATAAAAGAGAGGATATATACCAGATTAATATTATCGATACTCCAGGCCATGTGGATTTTACAGCGGAAGTGGAACGTTCATTGCGTGTTTTGGACGGAGCTGTGACTATACTGGATGCCGTTAAAGGGGTTGAAAGCCAAACAGAGACAGTATGGCGACAGGCTGAGCGCTACCACGTACCCTGTATAGGTTATGTAAACAAAATGGATCGTGTAGGAGCGGATTTTTTTCAGGTCCTTTTGGATGTAAAGAAAAAACTTGGCATTGAAACAATAGCCATTCAGCTCCCCATAGGAAAGGAAAGCGGCTTTGAAGGAGTTATTGATTTATTCTCCATGGAGGAACTGTACTGGGAAGGAAATGAAGGTGAAAACGTAGTTCGCTCTCCAATTAATTCCGCAAGACAGGATGAAGCAAAAAAGTGGCGTGATAAATTAGTTGATTCGCTTTCCGCAGTTTCTGATGCAGTTACTGAAAAATTCCTTGCGGGAGAAGAAATATCAGCAGGTTTTTTAAAAGACGAAATGCGAAAAGCGGTGCTTGAAAGGAAATTACTCCCGGTACTCACCGGAGCTTCTCGGCGCAATATGGGAGTCCAACCCTTGATCGATGCTGTAATTGATTATCTTCCTGCTCCTGACGAAACAAAAAGTACTGACGGACATCATGTAAAAAAAGAAGAAGATGTAAATGTTCCCTGTGATCCGCAGGCAACTCCACTGGGACTTGTGTTTAAGATACAGAATGACAGGGAAGCAGGAAGTCTCTGTTATGTCAGAATGTATTCGGGAACCATCAAAAATGGCGCCGTACTGTTCAATGTGGGCAAGCGCAAGCGGGAAAGAGCAAACAGAATACTTCGTATGCATTCCAATAAGTCTGAACCCATGGATCAATTGTCTGCAGGAGATATCGGAGTAATTATTGGGATGAAATTTGCACAGACCGGAGACACAATAGGAAGTGAAGGATGGCCGGTATTGCTTGATACCATGCAGTTTCCGGAGCCTGTGATTTCTGTATCCCTGGAACCCAGGACAATTTCCGAAGGAGACAAACTTAAGGAAATTCTGGAGATTCTTTCAAGAGAAGATCCTACCTTTACAGCAAAAGAAAACGAAGAAACCGGCCAACTGATCATTTCCGGTATGGGTGAATTGCACCTTGATGTTCTGGTAACAAAAATTCTTAAAGATTACGGCCTCCAGGCAAGATCCGGAAATCCGCAGGTTACCTACCGGGAATCAATAGCAAAAACCGTAGAGCGGACAGAGCGTTTTTCCCGTGTTATTGCAAACAAGGAAAACTCTGCTGTACTTACCCTTAGACTGGAACCGTTTAAACGCGGTTCGGGAAACAGTTATGCTTGTTCTGTTAATAATAAAGGAAAAATTCCTGTTCCAATATTTGATGCAGTAGAACGGGGAATAAGAGGAGCAATGGCTTCAGGAATACTTCTGGGCTATCAGTGCATTGATGTTGGAGTAACGCTGACCGGCATTGAATATTCTGAATTAACCGGAACAGAATTTGCATACGAGGCATGTGCCAGTATAGGTTTTGATGAAGCTGCAAAAGAAGCTGACCCATTTCTTCTTGAACCCATCATGGCAGTTGAACTTTTTGTACCCAAAGAATTTGTAGGAGATGTATTAAGCCTTGTAACCCAGCGCGGAGGTCAAGTACTTAGCATGGATTCCAGGGGGGAAAGCGATCAGGTAAAAGTTACAGCCCCAATGGCAAAGATGTTTGGTTTTATGACTGCCCTTCGCAGCGTAAGCCAGGGGCGTGCAAATTTTTCCATGGAATTTTCTCATTTTGAAAAGAAGAGTTAATCCCCAATCTACTGCCAGGCATAACATATACCGTATATGATAAGCTCAGCAGCAAATGTTGGTTTATAGCTTTAGCATTCTGAATGTGGTCTCAAGGCATTTTTCAATTTCGATGGGTTTTGCAAGGTGCGAATTCATTCCGCTGGCCAGAGCCTTGTCTATGTCTTCTTTAAAAGCATTGGCGGTAAGGGCGATAATGGGAATGGTTTTTGCATCTTCCCTGTTCAATGCACGTATTGCGGCGGTAGCTTCATAGCCGTCCATCTGCGGCATCTGAATATCCATGTAAATGATGTCGTAATAATTCTCGCCGGATTCGGCAAACATATTTAAAACCTTTTTTCCGTCTTCTGCTTCTTCGATGATCATGCCGGTTGATTCCAGAAGGCTCATTACTATCATACGGTTAATTGAAACATCATCGGCCAGAAGCGCACGTTTGCCTTTCAGCCGCTGTGAAGTATCCCGTGATAATTTTGTTTCTTCCGGTACATTTCCGGGAGAAAACAACAGTTCAAAAGAAAATGTACTGCCCTTCCCTTCTTCGCTTTCTACGCTGATGTCTCCGCCCAAAAGCTGTACTATGTTCCTTGATATGGCAAGACCCAGTCCTGTACCGCCAAAACGTTTTGTAATTGCTGCAGAGGTCTGTTCAAACGGTTTAAAAAGTGAAGTCATGGATTCTTTGGGAATACCGATACCTGAGTCTTTTACAGAAAATGTAACCATAGTTTTTCCGTCTTTCTTTTCCTTTTCTATTACTGAATAATTGATTATTCCGTATTCAGGCGTGAACTTAACGGCATTTCCAAGCAGGTTGATCAGTACCTGGCGTAACCGTAATGTGTCAGTCTTGAAATAGGTAGGAGGTTTCAGGGCAAATCCGGTAATGAATTGTATGTTTTTTTCTTCACACCGGGGGCGTATAATCGTTTCCACAGAAAGGATCAATGCAGACAGATCGGCATCTTCATAACTTAATTCAATTTTACCTGCATCAATTTTGGAAATATCAAGAATATCATTAATCAGGCCCATAAGGTGCTGGGATGAAGTCTCAATTTGCTTAAGGTCGAGTATAACATCCGACTCCAAACCTGTTTTCCCGCTGCTGATTTTCTTTTTTGCTATTTCTGTCATTCCGATGATCGCATTCATGGGAGTGCGGATTTCGTGGCTCATTCTGGCCAAAAAATCTCCTTTGTGCTGATTGGCAAGATTCGCATCCTGTACTGCTTTTTCCAGTTCTTTCTGTACTCTGATAAGTTCTGTCACATCGACAGTAATTATTACATAACCGGTTTTTTCTCCAAATTTATCATGAAGCCATGTGGCGTCTCCGCGTACATAACGATCTTCTGCGGCCAGGTATAAAACTTCCGCTTCCCTGTTTTCTTCTATAGCCAGTATGGGATCACTTGGCGAGTTAACCGGGTAGATACTGATTTCTTTATAAGGCTTACCGCGTACTTCTTCAAGCGTTTTAAAACCGGTTGTTTTCAGGCCCATTTCGTTTATATAAATGATCTTTTTGTCGTTCCCGATAATTACCTGGGAAGCTTTTATACTGGCATTAAGGCTGTCGGCCAGTTCATCAAAAGAGTCGGCTAGTTCTCCTATTTCGTCTTTACTTTTTGCGTTAAAGCGAAATTGCCTCTCTCCGGCCTTAAACCGGGACATACCTGATACAAGGACATTTATGCTTGATGAAAGAATATTAGCAATACAGATAGCTATTAACACTACGATACTAATCATAACGGCGGCGTATGTTCCCAATGAAAATGTTGTACGGACAAGGTTGCGGTTAATAAGGCTGCGGGTTTGTTCGCTTGCCATTGACAGTTCAGTATTGGCCGATGCAATAATTCCGTCCAGAATTATTTCTGTTTCTCTGGCAGGGCGTTGAAAATCTTCAAGGCCGGCGCCTATAGCTACAAACCCAAAACCGCGCTTGGTTTTTCCGTAGTTTCCGGTATAGTAACGTATAGTAGCGGCGGTATTTGGTTTCCAGATTCCGCTCCATAAAATAAGGAATGAACCGGATCCCCCTTCCCTGGTCAGGTCAAACCAGCCGGTACATTGAGGAGCGTTGTTTAAATAACGTCCGTCCAAACCAACAAGACCTTTTGCAGTTAATTCCGGTGCGGGTCTTTTGTTTCTGGATTGATCTTTAAAAGGATGCACATCTTTGATAAAGTCAACATACCCTTTGCCGCTTTCCTGCCATGCGTTATAGATGCTTTCTTCCAGCCAGGGAACTTCCGGTTCTCCTGTTTCCGGATTATAACCTGTAATGGAATGATGCCGCGGGTGACAAATTGACCTGCATTGATAATCCCAAATAAAGGCATAATTTCCCTCAAATGCACTGGCCAGTTCCGTATACCGTTCTTCCATAGGGGTTATGTGGTCTGTAAATTCCATTATATGGTCATGATCCAATGCCAGGGTAACATAGCCTGTTCTTGAACCGTTTCGAATAACAGGCATTGCCCATCGGATTATTCCCTTAAAACGTACACCGTTTGGGTTCTCCCTGCCGGCAAAAGCTTCTTTTTCAGGCTGCCAGACCAGGCCTCTTTCCGAAACATTTGACGGATTGTACATTCCAATAAGGTGTGACGGTGTATAAGCCCCAATTACATCTGATACATAAATTTCTCCGTTTCCCAGCTTATTCAATTCGGGCCAATAGGTTTCAGCCCGTATATAGGTATTACGACGATCCGCAATGTTCCGTAATCGGCGATCCATTTGAGACGAGCTTGTTACTTTAATCAGTTCATTACCCTGCAAGTCAATAAAAGTCATCTCCAAAAACAGAGGACGTTCTTCTATATCAAAGAGATCCGGCGCCCGGTTCCGGTAACCAGAATTATTTTCTTCGTTGGTAGAGCTGGTGGTTAATCCTGCCGGCAAGGGATCCAGTGGAACCCATTTACTCTTATCGTCCGATAATACCCATTCACGATGCTTTATCAACCTGCTTGTTTTGTTCCGGAAAAAAGTGCGATATGCAATATCAGAAGGCTCAAGCTCAGCAGCGTAACGTATGTCTTTGTCCCTGTCATAAAGAAAATCCGCTACCCTGCTGGCCAGGTCGGTGCTCATTCGTTCTATTTCATTTATTGCACTGTTATTAAGGGCTTCTACAGAATCATTCACGGCAACTTCTCCGGCATGATTCAGGGAATTTGCAGCAAGGGCTGCAAATTCCTGACTTCTTTCTTCCAGTGCATGCCCCAGTTGTACAGCCTGGTAGCGGGCTATCAACGTCAGAATAATCAGGGGAATAACCTTGATTATTACAAAGATAATGACCAATTTGGTACGTAGTCTGAATTTAGTTTTATTAATTATGTCTTCAATTTTTTTTTCAAGGTTCTTTATCGCTTTCATTTTTTTATAATTTTTTATTCACAAGCTGGTTTAATACCCTGCCCTTCAGGGCGAAGTATGCTGGTTATTTGGGGCTTTTTCAAAACTAAAATAGTTTTGAAAAAGGCTCATTTTAATTAATCCCAAATAGGATCATAGTCGAAAGGAATCTCCGGATCTTCGGGGTTGTAATCAAATCTGCTATTATTACCTTCGAAGAGGTATCGGAATTCTTCCGGAATTTCAGGCATTCTTATAATATCCTCAAAACCCATAGAACGCCCTCCTGCTCCTGCCCCATGTTGATCGCAGTGTTCTTCAGGAACCGTACCTGCAAGAAATGTCAAACTAATACCGGCGGGACAAGCGGAGACTGGAAGCAATCCTGAAGATCTGCAAACTGTAGCATCCACAACACCTCCCGGCCGCGGGAAATCCCGCCGCGGAAGTCCCTGGTTGTATTGCTGCATTAAGTTACCCCAAATTGGACCTGCCAGGGTTGCACCCGAAACATTCATTCCCAGAGAATTGCCGCCTTTATCAAACCCAAACCAGATTGCAATTGTGTAATAAGGAGTATATCCAACAGTCCATGCATCGGCCCAGTTTTGGGTGGTTCCGGTTTTACCGCCGGCGGGGATACGGTAAGTAACACCTTTGTCGTCTTTTACATTGAGTTTTGCGCCGTACCCGGAACCAAAAGCAAGGGTTCCCATTTCAATAGCTTTAGCGCCAAGTTTTGTCATTATATATGCATTCTGAGGAGAGATTATCTGGTTTGCGGCGCCCATATCAGCTTCTCTCTGACGTATATCCTGTTCGTAATTAATGAGGATCCTTCCGTCACGATCTTCCACGGTCTTAATTGCATAAGGTGTAACTGCGCGGCCCTGATTGGCAAAAATTGCAAATGCTCTGGCCATGGACAGCGGTGACACAGCTGTAATGCCCAATCCCAACGGGTAGACTCTGGGGAACGTCCGTGCTTTTTCCGCCGGATCAGTAACACCCAGCAATGCTGCCGCTCTGTCAATAGCTGCATCGAAACCAATACCGTCGAGTATTTTCAGCGAAGGAATATTAAGAGAAAGCCCCAAAGCTTCGTATAGAAGCACTTGGCCTCTCCATGTACCCTGGTAATTATTCGGTAAGTAGGGTTCTCCGTTGGCGGCATAGAAAACAACAGGTGCGTCAAAAATCATGGTAGACATGGCAAATTTTCGTGAATCTATAGCAGCCGAATAGTACAGGGGCTTAAAAGCACTGCCCGGCATTACCCTGGCCTGTGTAGCACGGATAAGCTGGTTATTTTCGTTGTACTGAGAGCCGCCAATAATAACTTTTATCTGACCTGTTTCGTTTTCCAGTACTACCAGCGCCCCTTCAACAAGGCTTTCTTCCGTATATGATTTAAGCCGCCGGTAAGAAGCTGATGTCATGGGTTTTAGTTCCGGAACATCAAAAACCAGTGAAAGGAGATCTACTGTTGGGTTAAGGTCCCTTCCGTATTTATTTGCCGCTTTAACTTCATTCTGATTTTCTGTGGCATCAAAAACAGCTTCGATATTAAAAACCAAAGTAAGCATGTTTGCCAAAGGTACATATACCCGCTCGGCTCTGCCTGTCCCGTATCCCGAACTGCTTTTATACATTGAGTTGGCTTTGGCAATGCCTTCAGTCATTTCGGCTTCCGCTAATTGCTGGAACCGGAGATCCAGTGTGGTACGAACTATATAACCGTCGCGGTAATAGTCCATTTCTCCGTACATCAGCTTATCCAATTCACGGCGGATATATTCGCTGAACCAGGGAGCTTTGTCTTCGCGTGCAAAATATGTCGAAAGTCCCAGTCTGGTTGGATCATAGGAAGCCCAGTATTCTTCGAAAGAAATATCGGCTTCTTCTTTGGTGGCAAAGCCCAGCTCTACCATTTTTTCCAAAACTGACCTTTG
>WRIB01000027.1 GCA_009782955.1 Treponema sp.
CATTTTTTCCCTGCTATGTTGAACAAGTCGAAGTATGAACAGTTTTTGTCAGTCGAACCTGTGATAGCTGATTGTTACCATACGCAAGACAATGGGTTTTATAAATTGATAATTCCTAATGCAAAAAGAGACGAACTTCACTCGGCCTTTGAACGATTGAATTTCTCCGCGTTGAACTTTACCGACAGCCGTTCTGTGTTTCAATTCTATAATCTGGCGCGGTTGTGGGAACATATTGAAACGGTGATTGCCGCCAATATCCCTCTTTTGCACCTGGCAACGGAACCTCTATCGGCAGGTGAAACTTATTGTGAAATTACCGGGAAAGCGTTTTTCAATGAGCTTGCTGCAAAGCCATTTAATTATAATTTCAGGACGAAGTATGCCACCAGTTTCGGTGGAACTAACGGATATATTTATAATCGCATTCAGGTACTATCCGATTTAAAAACCTTTATCGGAAGTGTAAAGTAGTGTTATTGTCGATTTCTGACATCGCATAGTCGGCAGAACAAGACGAGGAAATGTATGCGTTCTTGTGTGACAGCGGTTTTGATGGCATCGAAATTGCGAGTCAATATTGACATCGGAACAATATTATAGAGAATAAGGAGCCTGTTTCGCTTACAGCTGAGAATCTTGACATTATAAATCATGTTCATATTTCCGAACCGAGACTCGTACCGATTGGGCGGCGAGATATTCATCAAGAAATATTTGCTATGCCTTTTAACAAATATGTGTCAATTGATAATTTTTTTTTATGCTTTTTGTTTGACAACTCTATTGAACAGACTTATACTGAAAATGGCGTTTTAACTTTCATTAACGAAGGAATTGATATGAAAGACACAAAAACCATGGCCTGCATAAATATGTACGGCATTTTGGGCGGTCTGGAGGATCTTTGCAAGTATTCTCCGGAGGCAAAAAACCTGGCTACCGGGAAACCCATAGCTGTTTCTTTTGCGGTAAAAGACGGTCCTTCTTTAACGCTGCGTTTTGAAAACGGCAGCTGCAAGGCAGAACCGGCCAGCGGTCATTGCGATATAAAACTCCCGTTTTCCAGCTGTGAGAAATTCAATGGAATGATAGACGGAACCGTAACGCCCATTCCCAGCAAGGGTTTTACAAAGCTTGGTTTTCTTACCAAAAATTTTATCAGTCTTACAAAGATACTGGAAAACTATCTCAGAGCAAAACCGGAGGATCTTGCAAAAAACGATTTCTTCGAGGCGAGTACAATCATCATGTTTAATTTGATTTCTCAGGCAGTATCTCAGATTGGAAACTACGACAAGATTGGGCGTTTTACCGCATCGAATATTGTGGACGGTACCGTTGTGCTTTCCATAGGCGGTACAATTCGGGCGGCTGTTGTCGTAAAGGATCATCAACTGACCACCACCCGCGAGATACCGGAACACTACCACGCACTTATGGAATTCGCCGATATAAAACTTGCCCGCGATATATTTGAAGGAAATGTCAGCACATTGGGCTGTATTGGTAACGGCCTTATTACCATGCGGGGAAATCTGGGCATGCTGGATAATATCAACCGCATTCTGGACAGGGTAGCCGTCTATTTGGCATAGCAAAAAAGAACGTAAGGAGTAGGTATGGGATTTCCAATAAATAAATATTCAAAAAGCATGGAAGAATATAACCGTGCGCTTAAAGTAATACCGTCGGGTATCTATGGACATCTGGGCCCGGCCGAAGGATGCTTTGTGCCGGTTTCTGCATTTCCGTTTTTTTCTGAGCGGGCAAAGGGTACCTATTTCTGGGATGTGGACGGCAACCGTTTTATCGACTATATGTGCGCATACGGGCCGAATGTTCTGGGATATAACGACGAAGAAGTGGATGCGGCAGCGGCAAAACAACGCGAGCTGGGCGACTGTATTACTTCACCCTCGACAAAGATGATCGACTTTGCGGAAATTTTGGTAGACACAGTCGCCAGCGCGGACTGGGCTTTTTTTGCCAAGAACGGCGGCGATACTACTACACTGGCGGTAATGACTGCCAGAGCTTTTACCCGCCGGAAGAAAATTGTTTTCTTTAAAGGTTATTACCACGGCGTTGCCCCGTGGACTCAAAAAGTAGATTATCCGGGTATCCTGGAAGAAGATGTTGCCAACAATATCTATGTACCCTTTAATGATTACGAAAAACTTGCCCAGGTGTTTGAAGAAAACAAAGGCGAGATTGCCGCGGTAATTTCCCAGCCTTATATGCACGGCAACTTTACAGATAATGTATTACCGGCAGATGGTTTCTGGCAGAAAGTCAGAAAACTCTGTACCGATAAAGAGGCAGTGCTTATTCTTGACGATGTACGCGCCGGATTCAGGCTGGACCTTGCCGGCAGTGATCACTTTTTTGGCTTTGAGGCGGATCTTATCTGTTTCTGCAAGGCTCTGGCAAACGGTTACAATGTCAGCGCTCTCTGCGGAAAAGAGTTCCTTCGTAATACGGTAAGCGGTCTGACCTATACGGGAAGCTATTGGCTTTCTGCAGTTCCCTTTGCAGCAGGCATAACCTGTATTGAAAAGATGAAACGCCTTGAGCTTCCCAAACTGCTTCACGAAAAAGGAACGAAGCTTAAAGACGGGCTTGTCGCATGTGCAAAAAAACACAACTACGATCTTCGTGTTACCGGAATGCCTGCACTCTTCTATTTACGCATCGCCAACGATGATTCGTTAATGCTCCATCAAAGATGGATTGCCGAAATGGTTAAACGCGGAATTTATCTTACCAATCATCACAACCATTTTATTAACTACGCTTTGAGCGATGAAGACATACAAACTACTATTGAGGTGGCAGACGAAGCGTTTTCTGTGTTGTAATGATTTGAGTAGCTTTGTACCATACTTAATCACATGAACGATTATCCTTCAATATTGCTGGTTTTTGCCGCGGGGTTTCTTTCGTTTCTTTCCCCCTGTGTGCTTCCCCTCATTCCCTCTTATTTGAGCATTTTGGGAAGTGCAAAACCTCGGAAATCCATTCTGCTTGTTACCACTGTTTGTTTTGTTCTGGGTTTTACAGCGATCTTTATTGTTTTAAGCATCATAATGTCTACCACGTTTTTATTGATGGGCGGAGTGTCTGTTTACATCAGGGTTATTGCGGGAGTTATTGTGATCATCCTGGGGTTGAATGTTCTTTTTGATTTTATTTCCATTCTTAATTATGAAAAGAGATTTCGCTTAAAGGGAAAATTCCAGGGCTTGCCGGGGGCTTTTATTGCGGGAGCAGCCTTTGGTGCAGGCTGGACTCCCTGTATAGGCCCTATCCTGGCCGGCGTGCTTTTTCTTGCCGGACAAAGCGGTAAGGCGGGTATTGCCGCTTTGTACCTTGGCGTATACTCCCTGGGTCTGGGACTTCCCTTTTTGCTGGCAGCCGTTTTTTTTGATCGTTTTCTTGTTACTTCCAAATGGTTCCGTAAACATCTTTCTGCAATTCAAAAGATCAGCGGTATTTTGCTCATCATTATTGGCGTTCTTATATTAAGCGGGCGCTTTTCTGCGCTGAATATTATTTTACAAAGATGGCAGTATCAGTATATTAACTGGGCTCAGGACAAGGCTCTACCTTTAAGGGTTTTGGCAGATTGGTTAAATTCATAACCGCCAAAGCCGGGAATTCCGGGATTTTACCTGTCTTTTAGGAGCGCCTCAAATGCAGCAATGATCTTTGGATTATCCCAGTATATACTCCCTACAACTTTGCTGACGATTTTTCCCTCCCGGTTTATGATAAAACTGGTAGGAATGACTGAAATACCATACTTTGAGCCGAGCTTTCCGTCTTCATCCAGCGGTACCGGAAAGGTAAACCTGTTGTTTCGGATAAATTGTTGTACAGTGGCCTTATTTTCTTTCAAATCGACAGCAAGGATTTCCAATCCCTGGCTTTTCAAGCGCTGGTACAGGGTTTCCATGGAAGGCATTTCTGCCCGGCAGGGCGGACACCATGTGGCCCAGAAATTAAGAATAACCACTTTTCCCCTGTAGGATGAAAGAACTGCGCTCCCCCCGTTTAACAGGGGCAAGGTAAAATCAACCGGATCCTGCTGTTTGTTGAGGAAGTTTAACTCTGCATCACGAAATGCTTTTTCAATTTCTGTGGAAATCTGGGCTTTTGCAGGCTGCGGAATCAGAAAAATCGCAACAATGACCCCAACAACAATAAAACCCCAGAGAAGACTTTTTTTTGAAAAAACTCTGTTTTTCACGTTATTCATATTATATCAGATATACCTGGCTATTTATACATAGGCAAAGCAGCATTTTCTTGCCATTGATTATTTTTAACTTTTCTGTAATAATTACAGTTAATAATTTTAGAAAATAGGAAAGAAAATATGGAAAATAATGAAAGAAAAAGAGTCATTTTGGCAATCGATGACAATGTACAGCAACTTACGGAATTTAAGGTATTTTTGATTCCAAAATACGACCTTAGAGTCGTTAAATCCGCTTCCGAAGCTATGAGTTTTCTGAACAAGTATGAATCGGATATTATTTTGCTGGATATTGAAATGCCGAACATAACCGGCTTTGAGTTTCTTGAAGATATCAGAAAAATACCCAGCTATGTACAAGTGCCAATAATTATTGTCAGCGGAAATACCGGAGAAGAATTTTTTACACAGGCCAAAAATTCCACTGCTGCAGAGGTTCTGTCCAAGCCGGTAAAACAAGAAGCCTTAGTGGAGGCAATTGAAAAGCATTTGTCATAATAGTCTGAATTTTCAGGCTTTTTGAGGATATTTAGAAATTAAATACCGCCTAATATTATTGAGGGGGAAAAATGGACAATACAGGTAAACTTACTCCGGTTATCGGGATTAACGAAGAAAAATGTATCAACTGTTATGCTTGTATAACCGCTTGTCCGGTTAAATATTGCATGGACGGTTCGGGGGAAACGCTTACAATTAACCATGATCTGTGCATAGGCTGCGGACACTGTATCCCTACCTGTACTCACAAAGCCCGGGAATTAATAGATGATACGGATCGCTTTTTTGCTGATCTAAAACAGGGGGAACCGATAGTAGCTATTGCCGCTCCGGCTGTGGCTTCGGTTTTTCCCGGCAATTACCTTAGAATAAACGGGTTTCTTAAATCATTGGGGGTTAAAGCGGTATTTGATGTAAGCTTTGGAGCGGAACTTACTGTTGTTTCTTACGTTAATTACATCAAGAAGAAAAAACCCCGTATGGTGATTGCTCAACCCTGTCCGGCAATCGTCTCTTACATAGAACTTTATCACCCAAATCTGGTACCCTACCTTGCACCGGCGGACAGCCCTATGCTGCATTCCCTTAAAATGATTCGTGAGTATTATCCGCAATTCCAGAATTTTAAACTGGCGGTAATTTCTCCCTGTATTGCAAAGAAAAGGGAATTTGACGAAACCAAATTGGGGGATTACAACGTTACCATGCTTGCTCTTAAAAAGCATATTGAACAAAACAATATTAATCTTGGCAGCTTTCCGGAAGTTGAATATATCGGAGCGCCGGCTGAGCGTGCAGTAACATTTTCGGCTCCGGGAGGTCTTCTTGATACTGCCGAACGGTTTGTACCGGGCATCAGGAGAAACACCAGAAAAATTGAAGGGGTCGAAACAATTTACCATTATTTAAGGGGCATTTCTCATTTGCTGGATACACCGGATATTGAATTCCCTTTACTTATAGACTGTCTGAACTGTGAAATGGGTTGCAACGGCGGCCCTGGTACAGGAAATATCGGAAAAAACCTGGATGAACTTGAAAGTCCGATTCGCAAACGCAGTGCAGAAGTGGAAAAACAGATTAATCCCAAAAAGCTGGAAAAACTGTACGTAAAATATCACAAACTTTTAAACCGTTACTGGAAGCCTGATTTGTATACCAGAACTTACAAAAACCTTTCCGGAAATTATACCCTAAAAAGGCCCAACCCGGATGAGTTAAAAGAAATTTACAAAAGTATGAGAAAGTTTGGTGATGAAGATATTTACGACTGTACCAGTTGCGGTTACGGAAGCTGCAGGTCGATGGCCACGGCAATTTATAATAAACTCAACAAACCGGATAATTGCGCCAAATACAATCTTGCACTTCTTGAAGAAGAGAAAAAAACCACAGTGTATATCAACCAGCAACTCAAGGAACATATCAGCCGTGCCCTTGATGTAATCGAAGACATCAATAGTCTCGTAGAAAAATTGAACTCAAGTATAAACTCACAGTCTGAATCGGTAAATGAATCCACGGCAGTTACGGGGAAAATGGTAAACTCCCTAAAGGGTACTTCCGAGCTTTCGCGGCAAAAGCGGGAATCCATAATGGAATTAATTGATAATGCTGCCAAGGGTCAGGATGCAATGAAAGAGACAATTCAGGCAGTCCAAAGTATTTCAGAGTCGGTAGACGGTATAGCGTCAGCAATTAAAACAATCAGCGTTATTGCATCCAACACCAACCTCCTTTCCATGAATGCCGCCATCGAAGCTGCTCATGCCGGGGAAGCCGGAAAAGGCTTTGCTGTTGTAGCGGATGAGATTCGCCGCCTGTCAGAGAATACCAGGGAAAATTCGCGCAGTATTTCACAAACATTGTCAAGCATTATCGAAGGGATCAATACTACTTCCAGACGTTCTGCCGATACCGGTAATTTGATTAATGGTATGTCTGAGGAAATAAATGGCTTTGCCAGTACCATGACAGAACTTATCGATACCTTAAGCAGGTTGTCTTCGGAAAGTTCGGGAATTACCGGCGCGTTGGAAAATCTGCAGCAGAATAGTTCCATAGTTAAAACAGATTATGCTCAGATGTTGTCTTTAACAGACAAGCTTCGCTATGACATTAACTTCCTGGCTGCTCTGTCGGCAGATATAGTTAAAGCTATAGAGGAAAACGATCATGAAATAATTGCCAAATTAATTTCTATGGATATTAACAAAGAAGGTGAGCATCAGGCAGTAAATTGAGGCTCCCCGCGGCAAGTCGCGAGGTATCTGTCAGCGTTACATAATCTGCCAGGGAGCCTCGTTCGATAGGAAATTTATTATACCGTCTGGTTTAATACCATACACTCTCATGTTTTGATTCCTTTCAACCGTGGCAAGGCAGCTGCTTTGCAGCATTAGAAAGTGGAGTATTAAACCAGACTTTCGAATAATTATCGTTAAAAACCGAGGCTGATCAAGGGTTTACGGAAACAGCGGAATTTTGTCATTCCAGTGAAGGTTTAATAATTCTTCCAGCTTTTGTATACGAAAGCCCTGAAAATCCGGGTGCTTGTTATCTTCATCAAATAACACGCCTGTTCCGCCAAGGGCTTTGTAGCCTTCCAAATAGAACGGCACATCGTCGACAAGACAGCAGGAAGGGGCAGTAACTCCCAACTCATTAAGCACATTTCGGAATACGGCAGTATCTGGTTTACCTTTAAGTCCGTTTCTTCTAATATCAAAAATTAAAGGAAAAAGATCGGCCACTTTAAGTTTATCTAAAATTCTGTTTGCATGTTCAATAATTGAATTAGTCAGGATAGCAAACGGAATGTTTCGGGAAGAAAGTAAAAGCAGAAAACTGCGGAGGGCCGGATCCGGCGGAAGAGTATCCGCTTCGTGTTCAGGGTGTATACATGTAAAGTAATTTTCCATATCTTCGTCATTAAGGCCCTCTTCGGCACGCAGCCATTCCAGGGTTGTGCCGTATCCGCCTTTTTTAATCTGCTCTTTCCGGCGGGCCCATGCTTCTTCTCTGGGAAGTTTCAGGTATTCGGCAATATAATCATTAACACGGCTGCTTACCGCGTGTTCCAGTCCCCAATGAGAGGAATAAAGGGTACTATCCAAATCAAAAAGGATGTATTCTATCGAAGGATGCATAGGTTATCTTAACAGGAAAAGGGCTTTAATGATAATAGTGTTCAGTTTTAAAAAATAACTATGGATATTTTTATTTTTTGGGATTATACTATAACTTAATTGGAGGATGTTAAAATGTGGGAAACTTTTATTGATTCCATTGGCATTTCCGTTCATTTGCGGGAAGTTATAGGTATAATTGGTACTTTATTGGTTTCCGCCAGTCTTTGCATGAAACGCATAAAAGGCCTGCGCATTGTTAATCTTATTGGATCTGCAATTTTTATTTGCTATGGTCTTTTAATTAGTTCTCCTTCCATTCTGCTTTTAAACGGTTTTGCCATAATTGTAAATGCATATTATCTTCTCCAGATAAAGTACGAAACCAACAGGACGGATTTATTTGACATACGATTTATTGATTCTCTTGAAGATGATGAACTACAGCGCTTTGTTCGTTTCCATGGAGATGATATGCGCCATTTTGTTCCTTCCTTTAATCCTGATTTAAAAACCGGTACTCTGGTTGATGCGGAATGTTGTTTTATCCTTCGGGAAACCCTGCCGGTATCTCTTGTTGCGTATAAGCGGGGAGAAGACGAAGAGATTACAATAGTTATGGACTATGTGGTTAATGCCTACAGAGATTTTAAAAATGCCCAGTTCTTTTTCTCCAATGTTGTTAATCGTATTGCCGGTCCAGGTTCGGTGTTTCTTGCCAAAGGTGAAGTAAAAGAACATACCAATTATCTTAAGCGTATGGGGTTTATTGAAACCGGCAAAGAAGGAAAGATATCGTATTTCCGCAAAGCAGTTTGAACGGAACCTGGTAAGTTTTGGACTCAGATAGGCCTATAAAGCTGAAAAATTGTAAAGAATGATTAAGCTGAGCGATTCTCCTGCAGATATTGAAAAGGCAGCTGATATTCTTAAAAGCGGAAGGCTGGTTGCATTTCCGACCGAAACGGTTTATGGTTTGGGCGCCGATGCTTTTAATACCTTTGCCCTGGCCAGGGTTTTTGAAGTTAAAGGCCGTCCCCGTTTTGATCCTCTGATCATCCACATTGCAAATCTTGATGCTCTGGAACGTATTGCCTGTATTGATGGATTTGATTCACAGCGCAGGAAACAGCTGAACCTTCTTATTGATTCTTTCTGGCCCGGTCCGCTTACTCTGGTTCTTCCCAAGCGCAGGGAAGTTCCGGATTTGGCTACAGCCGGGCTGCCTACCGCCGCAGTTCGTTTTCCTTCCCACCCAATTGCACGGAATTTGATAACGCTTTCTACCGGAGCAGTAGCAGCGCCCAGCGCCAATCCTTTCGGCCGCTTAAGCCCTAGCAGGGCAGAACATATTATCGATACATTGGGGAATTCCATTGACTGTATTATAGACGGAGGTCCCTGTTCGGTCGGAGTAGAATCCACAGTGCTGGAACTTCTTCCTGTGCCGCGCCTTCTTAGGCTTGGCGGTATCAGTATGGAACAACTTGAATTACTTATTGGTCCTGTGGAAAAAAATAATGCGGAACTAGAATGCGGCCCTGTTAAAAAAGAGCAATTCGCAGCTCCCTCGCCAGGCATGCTGCAAAGTCACTATGCGCCGCAAACACCGCTTTTCCTACACAGTCAGAAAGCAATGACAGTACTTCCTTATAATGAAAAAGAAGGGTATCTTTTCTTTTCTGCAAAGAACCGGGAATCATGGAATTGCCGGACAATTGCCGGACAATTGCCGGACAATAACAAACCGCAAACAATCTTAACGCTTTCCGAAGAAGGAAATACGACGGAAGCGGCGGCGAATTTATTTGAATACCTTCATATTCTTGATAAATCAGGCGTTACTTGTATTCATGCCGAAACATTACCAGAGGAAGGAATCGGCGCAGCGGTAAATGATAGACTGCGCAGAGCATCTGTAATTCACTGAAAATCCCAATTTATCAGGCTGAATATATCGAAATGAATTTGTTACCTTCTTCCGTTAAATCTGATATTTAATTAACTGACAAATGGGTCATATTATATGGTTATAACAATCAAGTTCTTGCGTATGCTTGTTGACGGTGCATCCTCGCTCATCCTTCTATTTTTGCAAGTACTTTTTCCCGGTTCCGTTTAGCAATTTCATGTTCGGGATTAATTTCCAATGCCCGATCTAAATCGGCTAGGCATAGTTCCCACTCGCTTTTCCGGTAATACGCAACGGCCCGGTTATTGTAAGCGCCAAGGTGATCCATATCCAGCCGAATAGCCTCGGTAAAGTCTGCGATTGCACTATCTGTTTCTTCCATGTCCAGGTATGTATCACCACGTGTAGCCCAATAAGCGGCATTCTGGGGATTAAGGCGGATTGCTTCGCTGATGTTTTCCAAAGCCTGTTCATGCTTCCCAAGACGGGAATACACGATGGCCCGGTTAGACCATGCGGGGGCATATCCTTCGTCAATTCTGATCGACTCATCGTAATCCCCAAGTGCCGTTTCATTGTAACCCAGATCCAGATACAGCGTACCCCGGTTGTTGATGGCCAAAGCATAATCCGGTTTAATCAGAATTGCACGATTGTAATCGGCCAGGGCTTTGTCATATTCCTTCAGATCGAGGTATACATTCCCCCGGTTGCTGTATGTAATGCAATCGTCCGGGTTAAGACGGAGCGCTTCGCTATAATCGGCCAGAGCCGCCTGCAAATCGCCTTTAAGTTTATAAGACAGGCCGCGCCCTGCATACGCGGATGCATAATCAGCCCTAATCCTGATTGCTTCATTATAGTCTTCGATACCCTTTTCGTAATCGCCCAGCTTTTCACGGGAAAGGCCCCGGTTATGCCAGTATTGTTCATCGTAGGGCCAAATACGGATCGCCTCGCTATAGTCCGCGATTGCCTCGTGGTAGCGGCCTTGATCGTGGTGATCCGCCCCCCGATCATTAATATCATAGGAAGTCCACATCGGGTCGATCATTGGGGCAGGCGGTGGCCGCTGTGCCGGTTCCCCTTCCGGGCCTCCTGTAAAAGACCATCCACCGTTTTTATAAAGATAGGTTCCCGCTTTTTTTCCGTTGTTGGCATAAAATGCATCAAAGTCGTTGTCAAACGAAGGCTCGCCCGGGGTGGCAGATAACGAAACATTGCCGCCTATGGTAATAACGGTTAACTGATTGCGGTAAAACGCACGCCTGCTGATAACGCCGACAGCCGGCGGAATAACAATACCGGTCAGGCGGTTTTCGCTGAAGGCATATTCACCGATGACGGTAACACACTTGCCGATGCTTACATTGGTAAGCTGGTTTCTGGAAAAAGCGCTTTTACTGATAAAGGTCAGACTGTCAGGGATAATGATGCCGGAAAGCCATTGATGATCAAACGCACGCTCCCCTATATAGACAATGCTTTCGGGCAGGCGGACATTTCTGACCCCGTTGGCCACAAACGCATCACTGCCAATGTAGAGCAGGCCCTCGGGCAGAACAATGTCCCTGAGCAAGCTTCGAAAAAAACATTCTGCGGCAATAATGCGGACACCCTGCGGGACGATAACACTGGCAACCGGGCTTCTGGAGAAAAGCCCGGTATTAAGCGCCCGTACCTGCCTGCCGTCTATCACTGCGGGAATAACCAGGTCGCCGCCGGGCCCCTGGTATCTTCGTATGGTTCCGATGTTATCAATGGTAAATTCGTGTTCGCTTTGGGCATAAGCAAACACCGTAATCAGCAGCGATACGATTTTCAGGAATGTTTTGTGCCGCACGGTTATCTCCGTATATTTTACCTGTCATCCAGTGTATACATGGTAATCAATGTACTGCTGTCTTTAATCGCCCAGTATACCATGCCATATACTACAAAACCATCTCCGGCGTTCTTCTTCGTGCGGGCCGTTCGATTAATTCGTATGTGGTTCCCAGTGTTTCTTCGGTATCCAGGTATGCATAGAACCCGTCCCCGTCAAGGCCGTGGCCGCCGCCTTCCATAATAACTTTAAAACCAGCAGTTTCTGCTTCGGCTATGGCTGTTTTAATGTTATCAACATAGATTCCCAAATGGTGCTGGCCATAGCCGTGCTTCTCGATAAATTCGGTAAAGATTGTTTTTCCTTCCAGAGGTTGAATAAGTTCTATACGGGTACTACCAATATAGTTAAGACCAATACGGCTTGAGTAGGTGGTGCTTTCTCCCCGGTAGATCATGCGGTTTAAAATTGCCGGACCGTAGGTATAAATCTGCCAGCCGGAAATACCAAAGCGTTCGTTGTAAGAACGTATGCACGATTCCAGGTCTTCTACCAAAAAACCAACCTGGAAGGGTTTGTCAGTCGATAAAAAAGACAACATACAATTAAACTATTCTTTTTCATAATTTTTGTAAAGAAAGCGGCGTATTTTTTTCTGGGCGTTCTTTTCAAATTCCTCGTGGCGCAGGGCAAAGTCGGCGATCTTTTTATAGACGGGAAGTCCCCGATTAATTTGCTCGATTTCTTTTTTAACAAGGGAATAAATCAATTTTTCTCCCTCATCACTTAATTCCCCTTCGCCCTTTATTGCACCGGGATGATCGGCGGACAAGGTTTCACGGTTAGGTACAACTACAGCAAATATATGTTCGCCTCCGGCTTGATTTTTTCTGCCCAGGACAAGGATTTCTCCCACTACACGGGAACCATTAAAGTACTGCTCAAGTTCTTCGGGATAAATGTTTTTACCTCCGGAACTGACAATCAGGTTTTTCTTCCTGCCGCTTATATAGACAAAACCCTTGTCGTCCTGCCAGCCCAGGTCTCCGGTTAAAAGCCAGCCGTCGTCAGTAAAAACTTCTTTGGTGGCTTCGGGGTTGTTATAATACCCCAGCATGAGTGACGGAGATTTAACAATTATTTCTCCGATTCCTTCTTCATTGGGATCCAGAATTTTTACTTCCGTGTATTTAACCGGTAATCCCACGGAAACGTTATTTTTAAAACCAGGAGTGCCCACGCTTATCAGCGGACCGTTTTCGCTCATCCCGTAACCGTGGAAGATGTTAAAACCAAGCGATTCAAAAAAATCTGCCGTAGCAGGATTTAAGGGACCGCCGCCTGCAACCATAATATTAATGCTGCTTAACCCGGCTTTTTTCCGGATAAACTTCAGCATTACCTGCCCAAAACGTACACGGCTTTTCTTTGCCTGGGCAAGAGAAATGCTTCGCAGTATATTAATTATAAATTGTACCGGAGCAGGAAGTTTTTTAAGCCCTGCCTCAAGCGCATCCTTTACTTTATCGTATAACAGGGGTACGGCGATAAGCAGCCTTCCTCCGGCATCCCGGATATCATCAATAACCACTTTGCCGACAAGCTTTTCGACGATGATAGTTCCTGCTCCGGATACCATTGGCGCCATAAATGAGCAGGTAGTGGGATATGTATGGTGAAGAGGAAGGACATTGACAAAGCGATCGTCCTGTGTAGGCTGAATGGCAAGGAGGGCGGCGCTTGTGTTGGCGATAATTCCTTTGTGCGAAAGCATTACCCCTTTTGCAAAACCGGTAGTACCGGAAGTAAAGACAATGGATGCCGGATCGTTTTCTGCAATACTTTCTATTGCAGGAAGATTTATGTCAGCGTCCTGGCCAAAACGTTTAAAAGTACCTTCGTCTTGATCTATGCATATTTTTAGTTCCGAAATAAGATCCAGTGATTGTACGAATTCTTCTTTTCTTTTTGAATAAAAGAAAACCTTTGCTTCGGTAATATCGATAATATTTTTGCATTCTTTGTCACTTACCAGATAGTCGATGGGAACGATAGTACAACCGGCAATGACCGTACCCATCCAGACGGTCATCCAGTCCGGACGGTTTTCCGCCCATATAGCGACCCTGTCCCCTTTTTGTAGCCCTGCTTTTAGCAGTCCCCGGGCTATACGGCGGCATTCTGCAGCAAAAAAGCTGAAAGACCAGCGGGTAAAATCAGTCTGCTTGGCGGAACGGTAAAAAATAGCGGTTTTTTCGCCATACTTTTTTTCTATATCGTCAAGCAGGGCAATAAAATTCGGATACGCAAAATCGGGCCAATTGGCTGTATATTCATTCCAGTTTAACATAAATTGATTATGACATAGAAAACCATTTGTGTCGAGATAAAAAATCGATTTTTTGCAACTTTTTTTGTTTTTTAGGGTCTAAATTTTCTCACTTCAGACTAAATGTCAATTTAACCGGATTATGGTCAGAATTTTTAAAATCCAAATCCTGGGTTTGTACCGAAATTAACTCGACATTCGGAGAAAGGATAAAGCCGTCTATAATATAAAATTCATGGTTTTCACGGCTGCCGTCGTAGGGCTTGTCGAGAGAACGGCAGCTTGGGGCGGAAGGATCAGCAGCGAATATCCAGTCTTCTCCAAATAAGGAATCGTCCACTATGCCAGGGGTAAAATAGTCGTTTTTTTGCATGGGGAATACATCTTTTAAGTCAGGAAAAACCTGGTTAAAATCACCCCCGGCTATGACATAATTTCCCTTGGCATATTCCGCCTTCAGGAATTCCGCCAATACCCTGGTTTGGGCTGTACGGCCAACACCGCCTGTATCGAAGGCTTCCAGGTGAAGGTTTACCAATACCAGCTCTGCGCCCGGCGGGGGAACAAAATCGCTGCTGCTGTTGTTTCCGTTTTCCTGAATGGGAAGACGTTGTACCAGCAGACAGCGTTTTAGCTGAGCGATGCGTTCCGGCCAGGAAAAGGAAGAAGGGAGGCTTATTCGTTCTGCGGTACCGCCGTAACTGTTAAGGGTAAGAAGCCCGCTTTCTACTTTTCCGATAAAGTGGGGAAAGGGGACGGGAACAAAAGGACACTTGAAATTCAGGGCAAAGGCGGAAGAGCCTTTCCAGGTTTCTGAAAAATAGTCCGCCTGATTTACCCCATAGGAACGTTTGGAATTAACATCTACTTCCTGTAAAAATATAATGTCCGGGGCAACAGCCGAAAAGTAAGCCTGAATTGCCCACATGTTTTCCTCAACATTTCTTGCATAGGCAGGACGGACTCCTTCGCCCCCATCCATGAAAAAATCCTGCTTTGCATCAAGCGAAGCATAACCTATATTCCAGGAATACAATTCTATGGGCTGAAAACGAACCGGCCGCTGTGAAAGGGCAGGGATAACCTCTACTACTTCCCAATCGTCAGGCCTATATTCTCTGGAAGAAAGCCACATAATTCCCGTTCCTGCCAGAACAAAGAGGAAAACTATAAAACCCAAAGTAATAAGAACAATTATCAGCGGTTTTGACATTTAATATGAGTATAGCATAAAACCATTGTCTTTTGGTATACCAATCAATCAAAATATCATTCGAAAATCCGGTTTGTTAACTCGCTACTTGCCGTTGGTAGCTTCATTTTAGCTCTACATCCATTTTGGATTGAAGGTTTTTCTGAATATAGGTTCTGATTTTTGTTTTAACTGCCGGATCGATCCTTTGGGAAAAGACCAGGACATAAACCTTGTCTGTTTCATCCATACGGGAACCAAAAACAATTCCTTCGGCTTTTAACAGTGTACTCTGGAGCTTAATCTGAATGTCGTGAAGCAGAGAATTTTTTCCAAGTTCCGGATCCTGGGCAAAAGCACAGGAAAGGCCGACAACACTGATATCACGAATTTCGCCGGTTATATACGTGCCGTTGCTGGGGACATTAATTGTTGTCATGGTTTCGCCGCGGGTATCGGCGCGGATATATTTACGGCGGCCTCTTGCTTCGCCGGCGTTGAGTATATCCGACAGGATTTTAAGTACTTTTGATTTATCCTGCTTGACGGGAATAAAGCCGCATTCAACATTCAGGGTATTAAGGTAGAGCTTGCGGGATTCTTCGTTATTGGTGTTGGAAAGTACCCCTATTTTAATTTCTTTACTTGCCTCATTGCCGATAACTGAACGGATCCAGGCTTCCCATTTTGCCGAAGAGATCGTTTCGTCGATACTTGCAAAAACAAAGGAATCGGGATATTTTTTTAGAATTCTTTTAAGTTTTTCTTCGTCTTTTACTGTATATACTTCGTATTCCTGCTGAGCAAGTTCGAAAATAATTTCGTTTTGAGTAAAAGCCGAAGGATGAACAAAAAAAATTTTTTTTCCTGTAAATGCGGTATTGCCATCACCCATGTATTTATGATAATTGAAATAATAGTGATTCGCAAGTGTTTTTTCTTTGCTGTAGTTTACTCAAATATCTTAATGTTTCTTGTTACCTGTTTGCCGGGCGCGGGTCTTATTGATGCCCAGGGCGAATTTGTTATGGGTACCTACTGCCGTATCGATCTTTTTGAAGACGGGAGTACTGCCCTGTACAATAAACTTTTTACACGGCTTGCGGAACTGGAAAAAATCTTCAGCGCCAACAGGGATGATTCGGAATTGGCCGGGGTTAATCGGAACGCCGGTCTTGAAGCAGTGGAAATTTCGGCGGAATTATTTACCGTTCTGGAACGGACTCTTTACTTTGCCGAAGTTACAGACGGTGCTTTTGATCCAACTGTGGGTCCTTTGGTTAAACTTTGGGGCATAGGTACGGAGAATGCCCGTATTCCGCTTGATTGGGAAATTGACGCTGCCCTGTATCTGGTCAATTGGAAAGAACTGGAATTAACAGCAGGGGCAGAAGGAAATTTACATACATCCGGGACAGCCTTTCTTAAACGGAAAGGTATGGCTCTGGATTTGGGCGCTATTGCCAAGGGTTATGCTGCCGATGAACTGACTGTAATTTTGCAGGAAGCGGGGGTAAAGAGGGCTGTTATTAACCTGGGCGGGAATGTTTATGTATGGGGAAAGAAGGATAACGGAGATCCCTGGAACGTCGGAGTACAGAACCCTGTTACCGATCGGGGAGATTATATAGGTATTCTGAAACTGGAAGGAAGTATATCCGTTGTAAGTTCGGGTATCTATGAGCGGTTCTTTACCGGAGACGACGGCAAGCATTACCACCATCTCCTGGAATTAACGGAAAACGGGCGGGGAAGACGGGGTTATCCGGCGGAAAACGGCGTCCTTTCCACAACAGTTATTGCCGTCTCGTCCATGGATGCAGATGCCCTGTCCACCTCATGTTTTGTTTTGGGTTATAGCAGGGGAATGGCTTTAGCTCTGGCCAATGGGGCGGAAATCCTATATATAGAAGAAAAAGAAATCAGCGGGAGTCCGGGAGCCATGGCAATCTTTACTGTAACCAGCCATTGACCTTTTTCCGATTTTGTGCATAATAAAAGTCCAGGTATGAATCCAGTGGACCCGGCGTCCGTTATATTCCACCGGGCGGGCCTTGGCGAGCGAAGGTTTCCCTCCGGAAGGGCGGCGGTTTCCTGAATATAGAGGAGTTGTTCTCATGAAGCGGACTTATCAGCCCAGTAAAGTAAAACGGAACCGCAAATTTGGCTTTAGGGCGAGGATGAAGACCAAGGGAGGGCGGCTTGTGTTAAAGCGCCGCAGGGCCAAGGGGCGGTACAAACTTACCGTTGCAGACGAAAAAAAACCCTATTAGCAGTTCTTCTCCGGAGGGGAGCCGTGCGGACTTTTGTTCGCAGCGTGAGCTTTCGTTTACCCGGAGGAGTGTGCCGGCTTTATTGCCGGAAAAACAAGACGGCGGCAGATTCAGAAGCGAAGAGCATCTGAAAAAAAAGGTTGAGATTACCGGGGTTTTTAAAAAAGGACGAACGGTCGGTTATTCCGGAATTAAGCTGTTTTTTTTGGCTAATGAATTTCCCTATAACCGCATCGTTATTACTTTTACGCGGAAATACGGAAATGCTGTACAACGAAACCGGGCGCGGCGGCTGGTACGGGAGGCTTATCGTTTAATGAAGGGCGGACTTAAAACCGGCTATGATTTGGTTTTTTTAATCTACCCCCGAACGGAAAGTTCTCCTTCTAAGCGGGAAGACGGACTTTCGAAAACCGCTGTGCAGCTGCAAATCCTTTTTAAAAAGGCGGGAATGATTCGCCAAGAGGCGTAATGATCAAAAAAGTCATTTTGTTTTTGATTTGGTTTTATCAGCAAGCTGTCTCTCCCTATCTCCGGCAAAGGTGCCGTTATTATCCAAGTTGTTCGCACTATGCCGGCGAAGCGGTACAGAAGTACGGAGCATGGAAGGGTTCTTGTATGGCCATAAAGCGGATTATACGCTGTCATCCATTTCATGAGGGAGGCTATGATCCGGTTTAAATATAAGGTTGCTTTTTTAAAACTGAAGTTTTAAAAAGTTTCCTGATTATTACAGGATTTTATGTGATATGGAAAAAAATACAGTATTAGCAGTTGTCTTATCTTCTGTAATTATTTTTACCTGGTTGCTTTTTGTTCAGCCGAAACTGTTTCCGCCGGAAGCGGAACAGGATGCAGGCCAGCGTACGGAAACAGAAGCTCCGGTACAGGTTACTCCGGTTCAGAGCGCACAGCCTTCCGCAGTACAGCCTGTTGAGGATGTACAAACAGAGGTACAGGATGCTGCGCTTTCCGATGCTTCAACTGAAGAAACTGCGGCGGAAACAACGCTTCCGCCGGTTCCTGAAACGGAAGAGCGGATTATTATAGAAACAGATATTATCAGAGCGGTGTTAACCAGTGCTGGCGGAGATTTGGTTTCCTTTAAACTTAAAGAACACAATGATAAGGGTGAGATGGTAGAGATGATCCTTCCTTCTGTTTTTGAAGATGGATCGGAAAAAGAAAACCATGCTTTTACCATTGCTTTCGGCGGAATTGACACCCAGCCTGCAGCGGTTAATTTTAGTGTGTCGCGTCCTTCGCCGCTTTCTGTGGAATTTTCCAGGGAATTTTCCATGGCGGGCAGTACGGAAACTTTTACTCTGACGAAACGGTATGAATTCAGAAACGGAGAATATATGTTCCAGCTTACCGTTTCGGTTTCCGGGACAGCGCCGCTTAATTTCGGCAATGCCGCCTATACTCTGGGTTTTGGCCCTCAAATCGGACCGGGTTTCCAAAAGCTGGATAACCGCTATGAATACCGCCATTATTATTCACTTGTTAATGGGAAGCGGAATAATGTTAAATTAAATACCCCTGTAGATTCCCGCTTTACCTGGGCGTCAATTGCCGGAAAATACTTTACTGCCATTGTTATCCCGGATACTTCTTACACGCTTACCTTTTCCGATAAAAGCGAGCCGGGGATCCCTTCCGCTTCTCGCATGTACTTAACACGGCCTCCTTTATCTACTGGCGCAAACAGCGATGTGTTTCATTTTTATCTTGGCCCCAAAAACCAGGACAACCTGGGCCGCTATGATACCGGGGATAACAGCTTCAGACTCCGGGAACTGGACTTTACCAAAGCTGCAAGCACAAGCGGGATCCTGGGCCCTCTGGAAACGCTGCTTAAGTGGCTTCTTAAGGTATGCTATAAACTTGTTCATAATTACGGCGGAGCGATAATACTGCTTACCCTGATGGTAAAACTTATGCTGTTCCCTCTGACCAAAAAAAGTTCGGAAGCAAGCATTAAAATGCAGGCGCTTGCCCCCAAGATTAAGGAGCTCCAGACAAAGTACAAGGGGAATCCCGCAAAGATGAATGCCGAGCTTGGTGCGCTTTATAAAAAAGAAGGCCATAATCCCATGTCCGGCTGTCTTCCGTTAGTAATACAAATGCCGTTGCTTTTTGCAATGTACAATCTGTTTAATAACCACTTTGATTTACGCGGCGCCATGTTTATTCCGGGCTGGATACCAGACCTTTCTTTGCCTGAATCGGTTATGCAGTTTGGCTCACCATTGCCTCTTGTAGGCTGGGACAGCCTCCGGCTTCTTCCTTTTATTTATGTTGGTTCCCAGTTGCTTTACGGTGTGGCTACAAGAACTCCCGAACAACAAGGTAATCCATCCATGAAAATTATGTTGTATGTTATGCCGATAATGTTCTTCTTTATACTTTACAACGTTCCTTCCGGACTTTTGGTTTTCTGGATATTTTCCAATGTGTTTACATTAATCCAGCAGGTCATATTAAATAAATATATGGCAGCAAAAAGACCGGTTGTTGTTGAAGAAGAAAGGGATACAGTGATTGCTCCCCGGCGAAAAAAGAAACGCTGAAAAATTATCAAGTGAGGTATTCATTATGATATATGAATTTGAAGGCCGTACCGAAAAAGAAGCCATTGACAAGGCTGCGGCAGAACTGGGAATTGAAAAAGATCAATTTGATGTGGAGATACTGGAAACCCAAAGATCCGGATTGTTCAAGAAAGGCTTTGTAAAAATTCAGGTACATACCGAAGCATCAATTCCTCAGAAATCAAGGAATTTTCCGGACAAGGAAAAACAAAGACCTGCAAGGTCCGCAGAAAAAAGAACAATGGCCGGTTCGGCTGATGACTTTGAAGCAGCAATGACCGGTTTTGTGGAAACGCTTATTGATCGTATGGGTTATCCGGGAAATGTTTCCGTACTCTACAGAGAAGAAAGCAAGCTTGGTCTGAAAATCGAATCGGAACATTCTTCCATTCTGATTGGAAAAAAAGGAAAGAACCTTGATGCTCTTCAGCTTTTGGCCAATATTTATGCAGGCAGGCAGGGCCGGGAAGATATGAGAATTATTCTGGACAGCGAAAACTACCGTTTGCGAAGGGAAGAATCGCTTGTACGACTGGCATATACCGTGGCAGACAAGGTGCGTGAAAACAGAAATTCCATTTTACTGGAACCAATGAATCCTTTTGACCGGCGGCTTATTCATACTACCCTGAACGATATTTCCGATGTGGAAACCAAAAGTGAAGGCGAAGGTTTGTATAAGCAGGTACGAGTCTATTACCGGGGATACAGGTGAGCTTGTTCCTAAAACTGCGAACCTTCGGTTCTGCTTAGCTTCGGAACAAGCTTTTAAAAATATTACTGTGTCTTGGTAAGAATCAGCGCAATGGGCAGATGATCCGAAAGACCGTTACCGGTACGCGGATTATACGTATTCGGGTGACCGGCCGCATTGGCAAAAGGCGGTTTAGAGAGTACACGGAAATATCCGTATTGTAAGCTGCTTCCGCTGAACAACGCAGGATTAAGCAGAAAATGATCGATAGTCTCCCAGGTATCTTTATAATAGTACGAACCCGGAACATTGTTTTGATTTTCTGTCATTTCTTCTTCCAATTCAAACCAGGGTGAATAAACCAATCCTCCGGAAGCTGTAAAAAAATTCAAGTTGGGCGGCTTATCTCCGCTTAGAACAAGAAAGTCCTGAAAATCCGATCGGGCTCCTGCCGGAGTCTTTCTTATGAGCGCCGCCGCTTCATTAGTGTCCGGAAGCAGGGCACAGGGATAAGCTGCCGCAATACGGGAAAATTCATCGTAGTTTTCGTTCAAGTCACCCATAATAACCACCGGTGTGCCTGCCATTTCTGCTTCGATTTCTGCAAGCCGCCTTACAACCAGTGCCGCTCCTGCCCGCCGCAGACTTTCGGTTTTTTTCTCTCCTTCGCGTTTGGATTTCCAATGACAAACCAACAGTACCAGCGGACCGGATCCTGTATCAACCCAAACTTCCACAACAGGCCGCGGTATATTGTCGTTTCCCGAATGGAACGAATGAACCCTGGCTTCGGTAAAAGGCAGAGCGCTCAGCACACCTATGCCAATGGGAATAGTCTGCGGAGAATCATCGTTCTGCCATATATCGGCAGGGTAAACCGGGGTACCTGCAAAGAAAGACCAGCTGTAATTTAAACATGAGCTGTCTGCCAGGTCCCTGATTACACCTTCGTTCTCTACTTCAATCAAAGCAAGAATATCTGGCTTTATTCCGCTTTCTCCTTTCAACGCCGCCGATATGTTTTGGAGCCGGGCCTGGTATTTTTCGTTATTCCAGCCGGCATTGTTTTTAAAATCGTTATATTCAAGACCATTGTCAATTCCGTCAAACAGGTTTTGAACATTCCAGCTAACGATAGTAAGATGATCTGTACCTGTTTCTGATTGTGCAAAGGAACAACCCAATAGAAGCAGAATCAGGAAAAGTACATAAAAGTGATAGTAAAAAGATCTTTTCATAGTAGCCTCCTATTGCAAACAGGGTAAAAACCTGAGTATTGCTTGTATTGATTGACAATTATTTTAATAATAGTATACAGGAGAGTGTTTTTTGGAGGGTTTTAAACCAAGAGAATAATGAGGTACAAATTTTTTCTGTTCCTGCTTTTTTTCCCGGCTGTTCTTAATGCCCAAACCTGGTACCGTTCCAATCAGGCGGGAATGGCCCTGGAAAAACTCCCTTCCCGTATGGTGGCTCTTCATAATGAATGGGCTGTTTTTGTGGAAGCTGCCGGCTATAATATGCTACCGGCCATTCTCCGCGATTACTACAATGCTTCATATGCCATGGAGCAGCGACTTCTTTATGAACGGGGTAAACTGAAACGGAGGCAATGGATCTTCCGTGACAGAGGAGGTATGACGCGCCTGAATGCATCGCTGCCAGCGGATCTTGAGTCAGTGGGAAAAGTAACAGGAGGAGAAGTACCTCCCTTTGTCGAAATATTTTCTTCCGATCGTACCCTGGCCGAAACATATCTGTATCTTGCATCGGGCGTTTACATAACACGCTATTCATATCGGATGGGGTTGTTGATCAATGCGGAAACATTTTTGGACGATACACCGCTTTGGATAGATAATTACCGTTATACCCGCCAATCGTTGCTTCGCGGTGTTGAGCGAAACTATCACAGGGCAGGGTTGTATGCAGAACCGTTGCAAGGATCAAGCAGCAAGCCGCCGGTGGTTTCTGCAAGTCTTGATCTTCGTGAAACGCCGCCTATAACCGGTTTTGTCAGCCCTGTTGTTCCTTACGATAACAGCATTACAACGGATGTACTAAGATCGGTTTATTCCGTAAAAGCAGCCAGGGTGGTCTACGATACGGACAGTCAGGGCAGAGTAATTACCGAAACCCGTTATAATGAAGAAGGCGGGACAATAGCAGTAATTAACAATGAATGGACCAATGACAGAATTACTCTAATTCGCTGGAGTTCAGGATCTGACGAGGGAAGAATCGTTTTTCGTTATTCGGGAAAAGATCGCATTTTCGAAGAGAATTACCGCAATGGTGTTTTGGAACGGAGAGTAACTGTTAATGGAGATGAAGAAATCGAAGAGATCTTTATGAACAACAAAGTAATACTCAGGGCAGTGTGGGTAGACGGACGAAAACAGTCAGAGGAAAGAGTTCGCTGATGGGCTGGGTTGGTTTTGTAGCAGGCAGGCTTGTTGCAAGAAAACGCGGCGTTCCCCTGCCGGTGTTGTCCATACTGGGAATTACTGTAGGGGTTCTAGCGTTAACGGTTATTATATCCGTAATGAACGGTTTTCAACTGGGATTTATTGAAAGTATCCTGGAAATATCTTCTTATTATGTGCGGTTGGAATCTCCTCCGCCTATTAACGAAAGCGATGTATTGATAGAAAAAATCAGAGCCCTGCCGAATGTAAACGCTGCTGTTCCCTTCAGGGAAGTACAGGCTCTGTTACGCGGCGACTGGGGTCAGCATGCTGTACTTATTCGCGGTCTTTATCCGGATGCATGGGAAGAAGATCCGGGCATGGCAGAAAAACTAATTTTCGAAGAAGGTTCGTTTGATCTCGAAGACGGCGATTCAATTCTTCTGGGTGCTGAACTTGCCGGAAGGCTACATGCAGAAATCGGAGATATGGTTCAGTTGATCTCGATAAAAAGCGCCGGTTTTGCCGGCGGAGGTAATTTATCCTCTGCTTCGGATGAAGAAGCTTCTGAATCGCTTTTTGTCGTCAGGGGAATTTTCCGTTCGGGGTTTTATGAGTTTGATTTGGGCTGGGGTTTTATTAACTTTGACAAGGCCGGAGAACTTGAAGGAGAACCCTATACGTTAGGCATTAAACTTAATGATCGCTTCCAGGACAAAAAGTTCGCCGCAGTCTTAACCGGGTTGATTGGTGAAATTGACTCCGGCAGCAGCGCCGCTGATTCACAAGCCCATTCCAAAGTGCGGACATGGCGTAATTTTAACAGGGCTTTTTTCGGAGCGCTTCGGACAGAAAAACTTTTTATGTTCGTTTTGGTAGGATTAATTTTTATTGTGGTTGGCCTGAATATTTATCAGGCGCAGCGGCGTATTGTACTGGAAAGACGTGAAGAAATCGGCCTGCTCCGGGCGGTTGGCGCCAGAGACCGGGCGGTACGGCTTGTTTTTGTTTGGGACGGCTTTATTGTTGGCATTATTGGTGCAGGTCTGGGAACAATTCTGGGACTCCTGATCAGCTTTAATATTGCTGCTGTTTTTTCTGCACTGGAAAATGCCGTTAATGCAATCCTTTACCTGTTTCAGCGCGGCGGCGGCTTTGCTGTTTTTTCCCCTGCGGTTTTTTACATAAAGGAAATAAAAGCGCGGGTGATCCCCCATGAAGTATTGCTGATTTTTTTATTCGGTCTCTTTTCCGCCCTGGGAGCAGCCTGGTTTGCTTCGGGTAAAGTCTCCCGCATCAAACCCGCGGAGGTGTTACGCTATGAATGATGACATAATAAAAGTTGAAAATCTTAATAAACATTACAAGTCAGGGACAGAAACGCTTGTTATCCTTAACGGACTTAATTTTATAGTACCAAAAGGAGCCACTGTAGCGGTGCGCGGACAAAGCGGCTGCGGAAAAAGTACACTCCTGAATATTTTGGGCGGGTTGGATAAAAGTGATTCAGGATTTGTAAATGTGGCAGGGCTTAATATTTCGAATCTTCCGGAAAAAGATCTGACAGAGTACCGCCGTAAAAAGATAGGTTTTGTTTTTCAGTTTCATTATTTATTGCGGGATTTTACCGCATTGGAAAATGTAATGCTTCCCGGTTTTATCGGGGGCATGAAAAAAAAGGCCGCCCTGGAAAAGGCGGAAAAACTCCTTGTAGACCTGGGTCTTTCCGGCAGATCACATCACTATCCTTCCCAGCTTTCAGGCGGCGAACGCCAGCGGGTTGCTGTAGCCCGCTCCATGATAAACGATCCCGAACTTATCCTGGCCGATGAACCCACAGGCAACCTCGACCCCCACAGCAGCATGGCAGTGGCGGAGTTGCTGTACCAGGCAGCGGAAACATGGAAGACAAGCCTTGTTGTAGTAACCCATGACGAAAAAGTTGCCGGGCAGGCGCAGCTTCATTTTGAATTAAGTGAAGGTGTGTTGAAGGAGGCCGGCGCTTGATTTTCTGCCATTAGCCGTTCTGAACGCATCAATTTTCCCATATCGGTGGAAGGAAGAGCACTCATTCAAACCATAACTGTCGAGGTTACCGTTAATGCACACTTTGACGTGGCTGCCGTGCCAATGTGGATGATAATGGTTTTATGATATGTAACACTGGTTAATTGATTTCCGGAAAAAGCCCAGTCACCAATTGAAGTAACGCTGTTGGGGATAGTAATGCTAGTTAATTGATTTCCGGAAAAAGCCTTGCTACCTATGGAAGTAACACTGTTGGGGATATCATACTTATCTTTTAATACCAAAGAAGAAACTAATGTCTTTTCATTATCACTAAACAGGATCAGATCTTTAACAACATAAGGACTACCCTTGGCTATACTCACACTGATTAGTGGATTATTCCCAAATACACAACCAACGATAGACTTAACACTTGCGGGGATTGTTATGTTAGTCAATTTGTTATTAAAAAATGCTTGGGCTCCAATTGTTGTAACTCCTTCAGAGATAGTTACATGAGTCAGTTTATTATTAATAAACGCTTGTGATTCAATCGTCGTTACACTTGCAGGAATGGTTACACTGGTAAAATCACGGTTGGCAAACGCTTTTTCACGAATAGTTGTAACAGGTTTTCCATTTATTCTTCCTGGTATTTTTAGGTTTTTTACCTGTGTATAACATCCTGTAATATGAATTTCTTTGCCTAGCACTTCAATAATATGAAAATCTTTTGCCTTTTGTCCAAAAACCCCAACACATACCATTAGAGTCAAAAGCAGAATGCATATAATTCTTTTCATAAAAATCCTCCTAATACTCAACAACATTTATACTTTCCTCTATATATTATTTCTCGCAAAGATGCAAAGAAGAATCAAAATTTCTTTTTCCTATTTGAGATCTCAGCGTGAGAAATTATAAATTTTTTCCTTCTTCGTGCCTCTATGTGAGGTACTTTTTGGCGTTCTCCGCTCTCCTGAGACAGGGATTTACATGCATATCACTACCAACCCTGCTCGGTTTTTTCTATATAATTAAAAATCTCTTCCGCCGGGGCACGGCGTTTAATAAGCGAGCAAAAGGTTTCGTCATGGCAAAAAAAAGTAATGCGCTGCAGGGAAAAAAGGTGCATTTTAGCCGACGCAGAAACAACAAGGATGATTGTATGTACCGGCATTCCGTCCAGAGCGCCCCAGTCAATATAATTTTTCGGAAAGGCAAGTGCGGCAAACTGTTCTTCTTCCTTTTCGACAAGCGGATTCCGCGGATGAGGCAGGGCTATACCGTTTCCGATTGCAGTTGGCATAAGTTCTTCCCGTTCAAGGATTGCCTGAAACAGTTTGTCCTTGTCCGGCGGCTTTAAGCAGTCAGGCGGTATCACGTCAATTAGGGAACGGAGCGCTTCTTTGGGATTTTTTCCGGACAATTGATAGTACACGTTGCCCCTGCGCAGAAGCGAAGAAAAGTTACATCCCTGTACCATGACTGCTTCCAGAATGGATGGCGCGGTTGCAGGAATCAATGTCAAAGCCCGAAGGATCGTAGTCCCTGCCCAGTTCATGTTTGGCAAGATGTTGTTCTCTGTCGCTGCCCCGTTCCAGTGCAGATATAAAACGGCGGAAACGCAAAGGGCCGTCAATAAAACGGGGCGGCGGAGCACCGGCGCCGGCAACACAGCGTACCCTTTCGTCAGGCTTTGCCTGATACCATGAAAGGATGATGATCTTTACCGTCCACATGGCGCCTATCTCGCAGACAAATTCACTTATTCCCTTTCTGCTTAAATCCCCAATGGTTTCACATTCAATGTTAAAATTGAGTTCTTCGTTGCTCCAGTTAAAAACAGAACGGATAAGCGCAGCCAGCTTTGTCAGTGAATACGTATCGGGCAGCACAAGACGCCGCCAGATATCGGTTCCTCCCAGACTTATCTGAATTACACGCCAGGAGGCATTTTCGGAACTTTCGGTTTTTTGCCAAAGGCCGATGTTGTTTTTGCGGTAATTGCCCAGCGCTTCGTTGATCAGGTCTTTTACATCTTCGTAGGTTTCTATCATCGAATCTACCGAGTTATCCATGGCGTCCAGTTCTTCCTGAGGCGGCATTTCATCGCTGTCGAGGTCTTCCAGAATGCTGGCTGCATGTCCCTGGATTTGGGAAAGCACAATAAACGTATGTTTTGGAAGCCAGGACGGATCCATATCGCTTTTCTGAAGTTTTATTGCCAATTCTACCACAGCAGTATGAAGTTCACCAACACGCTGGCGTATGGCGCCCATTGCGTGATCGGTAAAACTGGAATACGATTCCATAAATTCACCGAACACTTCCAATATATAATCCGCCAGATATTCTTTGTCCCGTCCGTTTAAACCAATCGTAGACGGAATAATCCTTTCCATAATTTGATCAGATAATTTTTCCAGACTCTGATGTTCCTTGTCCCCCCGGTACAGAGCATCCCGCACATACGACTGAACCACATATTCCGAAATGGGTACTCCCTTACGGTAGAGGATCTCTTCTATTACTGTTCTGTCGGGAATACTCCTTATTCCTTCCAGATCTTTTCTGTCGGGAATATCCTTGCCGGCATACCAGAAACGGGTTTCAATGCCGTAGGGAACAGTCTCGATATGATCGGTAACTTCGTACAAAAAATCTTCCAGTGAAAGGGCAGGAAGTGAGCGCATCCGCTCTCCGCCGAACCAGTACGCATAAGCAATTTGTTCTTCTGTTGAAGAACCCGGGCCAAGGAAATCAAAGGATGATTTAAATCCTTCTTCCGCTGCGGCAATCCAGTTGTCCAATTCTTCCTTGGTCCAGTCTATTTCCTTTATCCTTTCCAGTTCAAAGATTCCTTCTTTCCAGTCGAGCGTGGTTACCGCAAAACGATCCCCTGGTACAAAAGAAGATTCCCGGTATACGTTCCGCATATCCAGGGTTTGTATGGAAACTTCGGGCGGATCTTCAAATGGATCACAATTAAAAGCCGATTCGTTTTCCGGATTATCCCGCGCTATATATTGAGGGGCGTATTCTTCGCCGTAAAGCGCGTAAAACGGATAAAAGTCTTCCGGCGGACTTTCAGTTGTGGTGTACGGAATTTCACTGCCGTGCGAAATCTGAATGCTGTTCGGAATGCCGGTTCCCTTCCAATGGAAACGGAATTTTTGCGGAAGCAGTTCGGGATTGGCAAATGGAAGACAGCGGTGTCCCGGAATGAGTATGCCGTTGGCTATTTCCAGCCGTGTCGGGCTAATGACAAAGCGCACCTTTTCAAATGCGCCGCGCCGGGAAATCCAGCGTTTTCCTTCCAGCGGAAAAGCCATGCGCCTGGTTTCCAGAAACGAAGCGGTTTCTATATTAAGATGGCTGCTCTTTTTGGGCTCCACCATCCGAACGAAAGCGCAAATATCATCCAGAGTAAAAGGTTCTGTTACATTTCTGAGGAAGTCGTAGAGCGCATCTTCCTGATTAACGGTCATTACTTACTAGTATGAACCCAAAAAGAGAAATCAGCAAGTGTAACAAATAAATTTGTTACAAATTAATTTATATTCGAAGCAAGGGTTGACAGGTATGGAAAAAGTATGTATATTGTATGAAACGGAGGACATATATGCCATTATTACAGGTAAGGAATTTTCCCGCTGATATTTACGAAGAAATAATTTTTGAGGCCAAGCAGCAAAACAGGACAATTGCCCAACAAACCATTGTCTTGATTAAGAAAGGGCTTGATGAAGAAGTATCAAACCAGGAACGAGTGCGGCGGATACTTGAAGAAATAAACAGCTGGGATATTCCTGAGGACGTAAAAGCAATAGATGCCGTAAAATGGATTCGGGAGGACAGGAACAGATGATCGTGGTTATTGATGTATCCGGTGTGGTGGAGATTCTCTTACATAAAGAAAAAGCCGCTAAATTCAACAAAACTTTGCAGGGGGCAACGCTCAGAGTAGCACCCAATTTGTATATTTCGGAATTGACCAACGTATTTTGGAAGTATAATACCGCAAAAATGCGGACCAAAGACGAATGTATAAAATATATAAAAAAAGGTATCGGCTTAATAGATAGATTTATTGACAGCAAAGAAATATGGGAAGAGGCATTATCCGAAGGAATCAACAACCGCCATTCAATCTATGACATGCTGTACATGGTTACTGCACGAAGAAACAACGGGGTGCTGATAACAAATGATTCGGAACTGGCTGCGATTTGCAAAAAAAACCGTGTGCAACTCTGTTATTAAAGCGTTTTTGAAGATGAACGATTTATCCCCATAGCAAATTTAAAAATTGTTAATTGGTTATAACGCCGCCGCCCACTACTTATTGCAAATGATACACCAGCCCATTATGAATAGTCAGCACTATTTTGCAGTGCAGCTTCTTGTCCGCAAAAGGTGAGTTTTTTCCCCGTGATTTAAAGCGAGAGGGTTCCGCTATCCAAGCTGCCGAAAGATCCACAATGGCAAAATCGGCGCGCATTCCAGGGACAATACGGCCCCTGGCTTCTTTACCCCTGTCAAGACCGAGGATTCGGGCCGGTTCGGCGCTCATTAAGGAAGAAAGTTTTGAAAGGCTGATATGTTCCGGCACAACCAGTGTGGAATAACACACAGCAAAAGCTGTTTCCAGTCCGGTAAAACCTGGCGCTCCCTGTTCTTTATCGGTTTTGGTATGAGGGGCATGATCGGTAGCTATGGCGTTTACTGTGCCGTCAACAATTGCCTCGATAAGCGCCCGGCGATCATCTTCATTTCGTAATGGGGGACTCACTTTGCCAAAAGATTCCAGACCAAGAGCAGCAGCGTCTTTTTCGGTAAGGGCAATGTGATGGGGAGTAACTTCGCAAGACATCAGAGGCTTTTTCAAAACTTCAGTTTTTGAAAAAGCACCCTTAGAATTATGGTTATTGTTTTTCTTTGCTTCACGAATCATCGCCGCCGCTTCTTTGGTTGAAACATGGGCGATGTGAAGCCGCAAACTTTGTTGGCAGGCGTAACTTGCTTTTTCCCCCAGCTCAATAGCCCGCTTTGTGGCGTTGTTTTCTCCGCCCAGATCACAGTGGCAGGAAACAGGAATTCCTGTACGGCAGGCTTCTGTCATTGCTGCCAGGAACAGCGCATCGTCTGTTACATCTTTGCCATCCTCTGACAAAAGGCGTACAACCTGTGAAACATTTTGATTATCTTTTAACAAAATGATTTCCGAAAGTTCTTTTCCTTCCATTCCTTTGGTAAGAGAAAGAACGGGGTAGAGGTCTATGAGTCCCAAAGCATCGCTACGGTCTTTTATGGATTGTGCCTGTACAATAGTGTCAGTTACCGGTTTGGTGTTTGCCATACAAACAACAGTTCCGTAACCTCCTGCTGCGGCAGCCAGGCAGGCGGATTCAATTGTTTCTTTTTCCGGAAAACCGGGATCCCTGAAATGGGCGTGAAGATCCACAAAGGCAGGCATCAAAACAAGGCCGTCGTGCTGCTCAAAATGACTGCCATCCAGAACAATATCTGCATGGTGTGCGGCTCGTTCAATTTCCTTTTCTGCTATATTAAAATCAAAAACGTCATCATCTGCATTTGCTGAGTAAACTTCTTCGATAATGCCGTCTTTGACAATAATTGAGCCGCAGACATCGGTTACTTCATCAACAAGACGGAAGTTTTTTAAAACCAGAGTGGACATTTGCCGAAGTCGGTTTAACGAAAATCCGCAGCGCTGCGAATTTCGTCGCAGTATTCACAGCGGTAGGTTTTCTGCTTTGGATTACACAGGTTAAAAATATGAGGAACCTTTTCGGCAGAAGTAATGCAGCGCGGGTTTTTGCAGATCAGTACATCTTCGACTCTTTGGGGAAGTTTAATCTTGATCTTTCCGGTTATCTTTTCATTTTCAATGGTGTTTACCGTGATATTCGGATCAATAAGCCCCAAAATATCCAGGTTGATGGTAATGGTATTATCGATCTTAATGATATCTTTGCGGCCCATCCGTTCGGAGTTGGCATTTACCACAAAAGCGACGTTGTAAGGTGATTTACCCAAACCAAGCCAGTTGAAAATTCTGATTCCCTGTCCGGCCCTAATATGATCAATTACAATCCCGTTTTTAATTTGATCTACATTCAGCATATCCGCTCCTGCCTAAACTGCGCCAAGTACCGATGCCAAAAGAGCCATGCGTACATACATACCATACCTGGCCTGTCTGAAATAAACCGCCCTTTCGTCGCTGTCAACTTCGGCAGCGATTTCATTTACCCTGGGCAAGGGGTGAAGAACCATCATGTCTTTTTTTGCAGCTTCCATTTTTTCTGCCGTAAGTATAAAAAAATCTTTCAGACGTATGTAATCTTCTTCGTTAAAAAACCGTTCTTTTTGTACACGGGTCATGTACAACACATCCAAATCACCCATTACTTCTTCCAGTCGTTCCGCTTCCCTGCAAAAGATTTTTTCTTTATTAAGCATGTCTTTAATATACTCAGGAATGGTAAGCTCGGGAGGAGAAATAAAGATCATTTTTGTCCCGGAATACCTGGCAAGTGTTTTTGCAAGTGAATGAACCGTCCGTCCGAATTTTAAATCCCCGCAAAAACCGATAGTAAGATTTTCGGTTGTACCGCGAATCCTTCTGATTGTAAGTAGATCGGTAAGCGTTTGGGTAGGATGATGATGCCCGCCGTCACCGGCATTAATTACCGGTATGGAAGAAAATCTGGAAGCAAGAAGAGCCGATCCTTCTTTTGGGTTCCGCATCACTATTGCATCGGCATAACAGGAAACAGTACGTATCGTATCGGCAAGACTTTCGCCCTTGGCAGCTGAACTGGAAGAAGGCTCTGCAAAACCCAGACAACTTCCCCCCAGCCGGAGCATGGCCGCTTCAAACGAAAGGCGGGTTCTGGTACTGGGTTCAAAAAACAATGTTGCCAGGATCTTTCCGCGGCAGGAATCACGAAGGTATTCCGGGTTGTCTTCTATTTTTCCGGCAAGACAAAACAGCCCTTCCATTTCTTCCTGACTGAAGTCTCCGGGTTCAATAAGGGATCGATTTTTAAGCATGAATCAATATTAACATTAATGAAACATTTCTTCCAGAGCCTTTTGGTTTTCGTAAGTGTCCCAGGCTTCACTTAATTTTTCCGGCGTAAGGGCAGCCTGCATATCCTGAATGGTTTTTGAAGAAAGACGGAACGGAATTATTTTTTCCAGCGTTGTATCGATAAAGAGTGTATACCGTGTTGGCGGAATTTCGGTGTCTGTGATGTCTTCGGACGGTTCTATGGGACCTCCGGTAAAAACAAAGTAAAAAATTATCGGTTGTCTGAAAAATGTATGATTAAAATGGAAACTGGTAAAGGTAATTGAATCTATGGTCTTTGTTAATGAAATTTGTTCGGCGGCTGCCATTTCTTCCCATTCAACAAATTTTTCCAGTATTGCTTCCAGGTGGGCGATTTGGTCTTCCTTAATAAAAATACTGACACCATCAATATAAAGCAGATACCGGTAGTCTGTATATTCAATATAATGAAGCGAAAAACTTACCGTACCGTTCCTTGTTATTCCTTCGTCCTTGTAGATTTGGGCAAAGGAATGAAAAACCGTACTAAACACCAAAAAGCAAAGCACCAGGATTTTTTTCATTTTAGTACTCCACATTAAAATCATAGTACCCTTTACAATCTTTTTCCACTGTATCAACCGAATCAATACGGGAAAACTGCGGACCCTTTTGCAGCCAACCAAAAAAAGAGGCAAGATTTTCCGGTATTCCTTCCGCCCAGACTTCCACATCACCATTGGAAGCATTTCGCACCCAGCCGTTGATTCGCAGCCTGTGAGCTTCTCTGACGGCTGAATATCTGAACCCTACTCCCTGTACCCTGCCCTGAACGCGGGCATAAAAAGCAGATATGGTTTCACGATTTTCTGCACCCATTGTTTAAAGTTTAGACCCGGTTTTTATTTTCTGCAAGCATGTTCTCTGAATATCCGTTAAAACTGCAAAAACCCAAAATTCTACCATTGTTCGACTAAATTCTATTGTTCTTCACCTCCTCAAGACGATAAAAATTAATTCTGGCATAAGCAAAGATTAATTATAATTTTGGCTGGAGGATTTTTTGAAAAACAATAAGTTCATTTTTATCGTTTTGGCGATTCTAATCGCATGGTTTATGACAGCTTGTACAACGGGTTGGGAAGATGGAACCGTCATAATCGTCAACAACACAAACAGAGATTTTGTCGGCAGGGTATGGACAGATACCAAAGAGCTTTACAACGGCAGAATACACGCATGGGGTACGAAATTATTCCATGTTTCCGAAGAAGGCACTGTGTATACCGATTTTGAATCCAGTAATGGCGGTAAATCAAATCCATCCGGCTATATATCAAGAAACAGAACACTCATTCTTGATTTATAACCTTACAGCAATTAAAGAGAAATTATGAAAAACAATAAATTAAAAAAAGGTGGAACTGGCACTTTACTAAAAATCGCTTTTCGTAATATCTGGAGAAACAAAAGGAGAACCGTCTTTAGTCTTTCATCTGCAGGAATATCGGTATTCATTTTTATTGTACTGATGTCTTTTGATGACGGTCAGACAAAGTGCATTTACGATACAGTGCAAATATATGAAGAAGGCCACGTCAAAATAGTATCGGCTCAATATGAAGCTGAAAATGGGTATTTACCAGTACAGTATCCTGTGTCAGGCGGAAAGAACTGGAAAGAACTTGCCGCTTCTATTTACACTATTTCAGGTGTCCGCGCGGTTCTCCCCCGAATTTCATCAATAGCGACATTACAGGAAAGCACAATCAAACACGCTATACTTTGGGGACTGGACATACAGGCAGAAATGCATGCTAATCATTTTAATTTAGCGGATCGCAATAGCGATCTTAAGGAGGGACATTGGCCGGAATCCGGCGCGAACGAATGTGCTATTGGAGTCATTTTCGCAAAGAAGTCAGGATTAAGTATTGGCGACAGTATTCTGCTTAAAACTGTATCCGCTCAGTATTCTGATAAAATGTGGAATCCTGTAATTACCGGTATCTTTAATTTTGATTTTTCCAAATATGATGAACAATATATTATTGTTGATTTTGAAAGATTACAGCGGCTGCTGGTGCTTGAAGATGGAACACAATCATTGATGATTTTCGCCGATGATGAAAAGCAAAGCCCTTTTATTGCTGCTTCGGTAAAGAATATTTTAGGTCAGGACAATGTTGTTATCGACTGGAATGAAAGCCCCTTGGTTGCGGCAATAAAGGTAAATAAGTTTTTGTATATCATCGCTTATCTGGTTTTTCTGATTGTAACAAGTTTCCTTATTATCAATACAATGGTGATGATCATCAATGAAAGGATCAAGGAAACTGGCATGATGGGTTGTCTAGGCATGACTCGCGCCGAAATTGTAACCGTGTTCTTTTTTGAGTCAGTTTTTCTTGTCGCTCTCGGAGCATTCTCGGGGGTAATTGCTGGTGGAACACTTTCCGGCATATTAACCAATTTTCCCTTTCGCATGAATGATGCGTATGGAAACACCTATTCCGGTGTTCCAGTCAGTAATACCATTTTCTTCCAGTTTAGTATCAGCAGAATGGCGCAGGCCTGGTTAATGGGTGTGGTTGTCTGTTCAATCTTTACGCTTGTTCCAACATTGAAAAGCGCTTTTGTAGAGCCGATCGAGGCATTGAGGAGATAGTATGACCAGTTGATTAGTATCAATAAAAATGATAGGCGTAGACGTAAAGCGTGTGATAAAATGGGAAACGCATGGGAAATATCCAAATATTAGCCTTGTGCCGATTTTGGATCAATTATTGGAAGAAACTACAGACAGGACAGATAGTATTCTTTACCTGTACTATTATAATTTTGTAACTGGAGGTTTATAATGTATAAAAGAATGTTAGGTGAAACCATTTACAGGTTAAGAAAAGCAAAAGGGATGTCTCAGGATGAACTTGGCAAATTGGTCGGTGTAAGCAATAAAGCCGTCAGCAAATGGGAAACATACGAGTCAAATCCTGATATTACTTTATTGCCGCTTTTGGCGCAGGCTTTAGGAGTAACCGCCGATGAACTTTTAACTGATATAAAAGCCGAAAAAGACGATCCAAAGCCAAAAGAATCAAAGTTTTTTGGAATGACAGGGATGGCCATCGAAACTCCCGAAGAATATGAATTCCATTCTGACAAGAAAACAAAGAAGGATTTACCGTATATGCATATCCATATTGGTAAACATATTGAAACAATAAACGCAAAGGCAAGGGGTGTTATTGCAATTGGGAATAACGCAAAAGGGCTTATCAGTATAGGTTTATTCAGTTTTGGTATAATTAGTTTTGGTATGGTTTCATTTGGGTTACTTGCATTCGGTGTACTTGCGATTGGGATTATTGCAGGCGGTACAATTGCATTTGGCGGTTTGGCAATGGGCGCTATCGCTATAGGTTTTATATCAATGGGAGGGCTTGTTATAGGTTATTATGCACATACAGGCAGTGCTGGATATGCTATTGGAAAATATATTTTTATTCATAAAATTAATTTATGAATATATGAAATAATTGTGTACAGGTTGTACTTTGCACAATGAACCTGTCGATTTTATCTTTGAAGGAGGCTGTATGACGGTAATAAAAGCGGAAAAAGTGATCAAGGATTACGGCCTTGGAGGCACTACGGTTCATGCACTGCGCGAAGTAAGTCTGGAATTCCGGGAGGGAGAATTTTCCGCAATCGCCGGACCTTCGGGAAGCGGTAAATCAACATTTTTGCATTTGGCCGGTTGCTTGGATCATCTTACCGGCGGAAAAATGATCATAAACGGTAAAGATACGGGAGAGCTTTCCCGTAAAGAACTTGCCCTGCTCAGGCGTCATAAGATTGGTTTTATCTTTCAGGCGTATAACCTGATTCCTGTTCTTTCGGTAATGGAAAATGTTTCCTTCCCTCTGACACTTATGGGTCTGGATAAAAAGGAAATTCGGAACAGGTCGGAAAAGGTGATTGACGATGTGGGTTTACAAGGCATGGAAAACCGCCGCCCCAAAGAAATGTCCGGCGGCCAGCAGCAAAGGGTGGCCATTGCCCGGGCGCTGGTAAAAAAACCGGCGCTAATTCTTGCCGACGAGCCGACGGCAAACCTTGATTCAACAACAGGTCAGGAAATTTTAGATCTGATGCTGGCGCTGAATCAATCGGAAAAAACAACATTTATTTTCTCTACTCATGACGAGATGGTTATGAATTGTGCCCGCCGGGTAGTACGGATTCGCGACGGACAGATCGAAAGCGATGAGGTTAAGGCATGAAACTTCGTTTCATGTTCGGTTTAATAGTGAGGCCATTCGGCCGCATTATAAAGAGGTTATCATGACCTTGTCCGGGATTTGGGAGTTAAAAAAAATGGCCTTGCGCAACCTAGGCCGGCATAAGGTAAAGACGATTATTACCGTTATGGCAGTTATGGTAAGCGTGGCGATGTTTATTTTTATGGACGGCTGGATTTCGGGAATGAGCGTAGAGTCCCGGCGGAATATCGTCAATTACGAGATAGGCGCTGCAAAGCTTCAGGCCAAACTCTACTTTGAAAAAAAAGACGATCTTCCCGGTTATGAAAATTACAATAATTGGGAAACATACCGTGATATTCTTGACGATGCCGGGTATAACGCCGCTCCGCGTTTTGTGTTTCTGGGAACTTTATACACTCCGGGCGGATCGGCGCCCATGCTTTTTAATGCAGTGGATCCGGCGGCAGAGGCAAAAGTCCTGCGTTATACATCGTATATGGAATCCGGGCGCTACATACAAAGCGGCGCCATTGAACTGGTTCTGGGAACCATGGCGGCAGAAAAACTTAACGTTGGAATCCCCCAGCGGCCCCGCAGAAAAGAATTAACAGAGCTTATGAATTCATTGGCGATTAGCCAGACTGAAAAAGATTTTATCCATTCACTCTATGAGCCGGCAGGAAGCAAAGGGGAAGGCTTTGGCGCTTTTAATATTGCAGAAAAACCTCAAACCGGCAACGAACGGATGCTCCTGAAAAAAAATATTTCCCGGGCGGACATGGAACGCTATTGGAATATGCTTGCAGAAACTGGCCGTAACGATGTCCAGATTTCCGCAGTTATTGACGTCAAGGCCGCACCTGAAAAAATACGCAACGATAAATGGGATGGCGAACTTATGCCGGCTTTGGGAACCGGAGATCAAGAATTGATTAAAGCCATTTACCAGTACGAAGATTTTTTGGACTCATATCTATTAAATGAAAATACCGATGATGCAATGTTATCGCGGGTTCTGGAAATAATGATTCGCTCAGATTTTTCCGGAGCTGTCAGGCATATCAATCAATTGATTCCGGCCATTGTGGTTGGCGTGATCAATTCTCCCGATCCTGTAACCAATGCCAATACGGCATATATTCCGCTGGATGTACTGCAGGGCGAAGAAGGGATGATGCTGGAAGGCCGCATAACAGAATTGCTCATTCGGGACAAGAACGGCAAAGAAGCGGAATTGCCCGGCAAGCGAGAATCAGTCGGAACCATAACTGCCGTATTAAATAAAGGCCTGGAATCACGGGGAAAAACCCTTCCGGAAGAACTCGCAGTTTTTACATGGATTGATTATGTACAGGATTATCTTGGTTATGAATCATTGGAAAACGGCGCTACCAAGATACTGAGCATACTTCTTTTTGTACTGGCATTTCTGGGCATATCAAATACAATTTTGCTGGCAATTATGGAACGTACCAAAGAAATCGGCATGATGCGTGCTTTGGGCATGACAGACAGCCAAATGGTAACAGTGTATATGCTTGAAGCAGGTTTTCTGGGATTCATTGGTTCACTTTTGGGTGTTGCTCTTGGCTGTCTTCTTAATATTCCAATGGTAGAATACGGCATGGACATTTCCGCGATGAGCGAAGCAATGGGCGGCAGCGTAGGTTTCCGTGTTGCTTCACGATTCCGTTCCATGTGGAACA
>WRIB01000028.1 GCA_009782955.1 Treponema sp.
AAAACTTTGGCTCTGCCCTTTTAAATATTGAAAAACCTGCCAGATATACCGGAGGTGAATATGGGATATATGCCAAAGAGGGAATTCTGCGAACGGCCATAGTTTTTCCCGACCTCTATGAATTAGGTATGTCAAATCAGGCTTTCAGGATCATTTATAATGGCTTGAACCAACTGGAAGATATTTCCTGCGACAGAGCCTTTGCTCCTGCTCCGGATTTTGAAAAACTCCTTATGGAAACAGGATTTCCCCTTTATGGTCTGGACACCGGTATAGCACTTGCTGACACAGACCTTCTTCTTTTTACCCTTGGTTACGAATTGGGAATAACCGGTATCCTTTCTGTGCTGGATTGTTCCCGTATTGCTCTTCGTTCTGCAGAACGGAACCCCAGTGACCCAATTGTGATTATGGGTGGGCCTTGTGTTTCCAACCCTTTGCCATACAGTCTTTTTATCGATGCTTTTTGGATTGGAGAAGCGGAAGCCGGCTTTTTTGATCTTGCCAAAGAACTTCTGGTTTTAAAAAAACAAGGAGCAACACGTTCCGATATGCTCGATAAAATAATTGCTCACCCCCACATCTGGGCGCCGGGAAAAAACAGCGTAAAACGGGCTATACAGGCAGAGTTTGGCAGTATAAAACAGAAAGCCGCAGTTTTTCCAATTTCAAGTATCAGGACGGTACAGCATCACGGTGCGGTGGAAATTATGAGAGGGTGCCCCAATGGCTGCCGTTTTTGCCATGCAGGTATGTGGTATCGTCCCATGCGGCAAAAATCTGCAGATTTAATAATGGAAGAGGCAGAATCGTTTATAAAAATTGGCGGTTACAGAGAAATCAGTCTTTCTTCCCTTTCGACAGGTGATTATTGCCATGTTGACAGTTTAATTACCGCTCTTAATACCCGTTACGGCAGACAGCATATTTCTTTCCAGCTTCCTTCCTTGCGCGTATCCGGTTTTTCCCTTCCTCTTTTGGCAAAAGTTTCAGAAGTCAGGAAAAGCGGCCTTACCTTTGCCGTAGAAACCCCAGTAGAAGCCGATCAGTTTTCCATTAATAAACAAGTTACCCTAAACGAAGTTATTTCCATTATCAACGAAGCGAAAAAAAACGGCTGGCGGGGAATTAAATTTTATTTTATGGTTGGATTACCTCTCCGGCTTATGGAAGAGAACACCGAAGAAGCTCTTATTGCAGACTTTATACATGAAGCCGGAAAAGCAACAGGTTGTCATTTCCATTTAAATCTTGGTACTTTTGTCCCTAAGCCCCATACTCCTTATCAATGGGCTTCTCAACTCGATGAAGATACAGCATGGTCAAAGTTTCACTATTTACAGGATGTGTTAAAACCCAAAGGCCACAAAGTCAGTGTTCACAATCCCTTTATGAGCCTTCTTGAAGGTATTTTTTCCCGAGGTACAGAAATTTCAGGAACAATTGCCGAAACTGCTTACAAACAAGGCTGTCGTCTTGATGCATGGTCTGATTACTTTCATTCAGCTATTTGGAGAAAAACTCTCAACGAAAATGTAGTTTTTGTTAATTCAATAATTGGTGAAAAAGATAAGTCAAACTATCTTCCATGGTCTTTTGTGAAAAGCGGAGTAGGGGAATCCTACTTAAATATCGAACATCAACAATCAATCGAGCAGTCTATCACTTTACCCTGTACAGAAAATTGCACACATCACTGCGGAATATGCTCTGTTGACGAGCGCATTGTTAAAAATAGTATACACAACAAAGCGCTATTCGACGAATGTTCTTTAAATAATGAATCTAAAAATATTTCTGAGGTGGAATTATCACAACATAAACCTGATGGGGATACATTCAGAATGCTTTTTTCTTTCTCAAAAAAAGGAACTGCTGTTTTTGTACCTCATTTAGGCTTGATTGAAGTTTTTTCTTCTGCATTGATTCGTTCCGGCCTTAATGCATTGTATACAAAAGGATTCAACCCGTTGTTAAAAATTGGATTTGCATCTCCAGCCCCTGTAGGCCTTGAATGTTCTGGTGAAATTGCTTGCATTGATATGTCTTGTGTATCTGAAAAAAAACAATTTATTTTAAAATTAAACGAATCATTGCCTGTTGGCTTTACTGTTACAGAAGCTGAATTATTTATTATTCCGGGAGGTGCAAAAAAATATTCTCCTGCAGCAATATTATGGGGATTTTGTTACGGTGATGATACAATCATTCCATTTAAGGAAGAAAAATCATATCGTCGTTCAATGTCTTCTGAAGCCAATTTTTTTAGCATTGTACGCAGAGGAATGCTGGCAAAAAACCCTGCAACAGCTGAAGTTGAAGATTATTTTAAGCTTTATCGAAAATTGTACCCAAGCCATAGCCAATGATCGAACCCATCGTATATTAAAAAATAATCATGTTACGTAATATTGGTAGACAGAATATACATTATCAATAGTAAAATATATGGTATGAGAAATAATTCGCTTTAATCGGGCAGAATGAATATCCCTATATGTTTAGGACGGGAAAAAAGCGGAGAATAGTTTTCATCAATTCCGGTTGCAACAATATACATGGAAACATATGCATATGATGTGCCAGAATAAGAATCTTGCACGTCAATGTTGACAGTATTTGAGCCGGAGTTTGGAAGTTCAGCTGCATTTATAAACAAACGATCAGGCTGAGAAGTAAAATTACCGGCCCGGAATAAATCATACTTATTACTAGTTGTATCTGTTAAGAAAGGCGGCTTTTCGGTAAAATCAAGATATATTATTCCCTGTGAATTAAGAACCTGGTAGAGTTGTTTTTCTACATTAAGGTTATCTCTTAAACAAAGTGAGTAATATTTTCGGTTTCTAAAAACAGAATCTATCGAAACCGAAGATATATTATCGTCAATGGTAAGAGGTGAAAAAGCGCTGTAATCATTGGCAAGTGCAGGATTAATATTATTAAGCTGAGGACCTTCAATAATTCCTGATGAAAGAGTACCGCTTAAATAAATACGGTAATAAATTGTATAATTTCTGAAATACTGGGTCGCTGATTGACCAGGCAGTACAATTTCCGCCCATGTCAATGTAGCTCTAACAATTTCAACCGGATTTAAATAAACATAGGTTTCAAGCCCGCAGGAAATACATAAAACACATATTAAAAATACAATCAACAACCCCGCCCTGAAGGGCGAGGTATCAGACCCCTCAGCACGAATTAAAAACCTGCTAGTTGTTTTCAAGTACAATTAACCTGTTGTGGGCAAGATTAGCCCAAGGTGATTCGGGACTTTTTTCTATAAGCTCGGTGTATGCTTCCCTTGCTTTATCTTTTTCATTGCGTTCATCATGGATCCTTCCAATATTAAAGCGGGCTCTTGCAGCGGCAGGAAAAACCCCCGGATAATCCAGACTTTCTTTAAAATAGCCGATAGCTCCATCAAGGTTCCCCTGCTCTTCAGCAGCAACCGCAGCATTAAACAAAGAAACGGGGAAAAGATATATTTTAGGGGCTATCCTGGCTGATTTAACCCAGGATTCTTCTGCCTTATTCCATTCGGAACGGGAAAAATAAATATCCGCCGCAAGGGAATAAGCCCGTGCTGCGGCATAGCCAAATGTAGAGGGGGCAAAGGCATTTAATTCTTCCAAAAGAACATCTGTTTCCGCGGAATCTGCACTTCCATAGGTTACACCCTGTTCATTCATACGCCGTTCAAAAACTTCCACTTTGGCTATTGCCTTCTTTTCCAATGTACTGCGAACGGTAAAAAAAGCTACCGAAAAAGCAATACCTGCAGCAATAACTATGATCAGGGCAAGAAGTACTTTACGGTATTTTTGAATAAAAATGGTGATTTTGTCTCCTATACTCGCCTGTTCGATTTTGGTTTTTCCCATGCTTAATGCTCCTTGATGGACAATTCTTTGATTAATCTGGAAAGATAGGTTCGCTGGATATCCAAAACTTTTGCAGCTTCGGTCTGATTCCAGTTGTTTTCTTCCAATACTTTTTGTATAAAATGCACTTTAAAACTATTTACCGCATTTTTCAGGTTACGGCTACCCTCCCCATTCCCTTCAACCATTGCCGAAGCTGTCCGCATAAACAAATCGTTTTTTTGGATAATATTTCCCTTACCAATAACACATGCCCTTTCAATGGCATTCTCCAATTCACGGACATTTCCCGGCCAGGCATAAGAAAGCATAAATTCCATTGCTTCAGCCGAAAAACCGTTAAATTGTTTTTTTGTCTCTTCCTGGTATTTTTTCAGAAAATATTGAGCAAGTTCGGGAACATCTTCTGATCGTTGCCGTAACGGAGGAATATAAATAGGCAGTACGTTTATCCGGTAGTAGAGATCACTGCGAAACTCCCCTTTCTCTACCATTGCTTCAATATCACGGTTTGTAGCTGCCAAAACACGTACATCAACAGACTGGGAAACATCGGAACCGACCTTTTCGAAGCTCTTTTCCTGAAGTACCCTAAGGAGTTTTGCCTGAAGAGAAAGAGGCATATCTCCGATTTCATCAAGGAATACCGTTCCTCCATTTGCAAATTCAAAACGACCCGGACGGTTTTGAATTGCGCTGGTAAAAGCTCCTTTAACATGGCCAAAGAGTTCGCTTTCCAAAAGATTTTCCGGCAAGGCCGCACAGTTAATTCTTACAAAGGGTTCTGCACTGCGGGCACTTAAGAAATGAATCCGTTCTGCAAAAAGCTCCTTTCCTACACCGCTTTCACCAAGAATTAATACCGAAGAATCGGTCTGTGCTACCCGCTGGATGATATCAAGTTTTTCCAGAATTAACGGACTTTTTGCAACAAGTGTATGATATCCTTTTTTGCGGAAAAGTTCTTCCTGCAGCTGATTGATTTCACCAGTTACCTTTTGAAAATTTTGGGCATTTCTTACCGCCAAAGCAGCCATATTGGCAAAAATTTCAAGCCATTCAAGATCTTCCTGACAAAAATTACTATTACCCTTTTTGTTTAGCATTTCTATAACGCCGATACATTCATCCTGTATACGCATAGGGGCAGCTATTATTGTTTTAAACGAATAACCGGTTATGTTTTGGATTTTATTTGAATGTCGTTCATCGTTTTCTGCATCGTTTACAATAAGCGATTTATTATGAACTGCCACCCAACCGGCAAACCCTTCATTTAATTCAACGGTATACTTTGCGGCTTCTGTTTTTTTTGATCCAGTAGTTGTCTCAAAATGTAATTTCCGCGTTTCCTTGTCAATTAGCATAAGGCTGGATGCTTCGCCTTTACAAAATTTTTTTGCCGCATCAAGTATCTGGGATAACAAGGAATGGAGATCGGTATTATTTGAATTAATCAGGGAATTTATTTCTATAAGAGTATTAAATTTTTTGGCATCAATTTTTGACAGCATATAATGCGGTTTGGTCTGACCACTTGAGCTTTGTTAAAATAGCTACGTGGTCAGCCCCTCCTATTAAGAAGCAACACCGGATCCATTATCAGGTTTAGACAGATTTTTCTCTGCAGCTGCTGTTCCTTCCCCCTTCTGATCCGTTCCAGCTTCCTTGCCGGTTACAGCATCCTTACCTGCTTCTGCTTCCCTGAAAGCATCGGCTTCCTTGAAGGTATCAGCATCTTTCTCAATTATGATATCCTTGCCAGTTTCAGATTCCCTGCCGGCATTAGCATCATTGGCAGTCCCCTTGGATTTTAAAATATCTCCCAGGGTAAATGTGGAATCACCGGATTTTTCTTCCGCCATGTAGCGGGAAATCTCATCCCGCTGTACTTTTTTTCTGTAATCACGGATGGAAAAAGAAGCTTTTTGCTTTTCCGGCTGTAGTTCCAGCACTACTGCGGTTATTTTATCCCCGGTATGGTAACGTTTTAAGGCATCTTCGGGACTTTCTTCCCGATTTTCGCTCAGATTGGATTTATGGATAAGCCCTTCTATACCGCCGGGTACTTTTACAAATACACCAAAATCAGTCACAGAGGATACTTCTCCATCTACCTGGGAGCCTGGTTTGTAAGCTGCGGCAAAATTTCGCCAGGGATCTTCGGTAAGCTGTTTTATCCCTAGTTTAATGTTCCGGTTATTGCGATCTATGGCAATTACCATTACTTCCAGTTCCCGGCCGACAGAAAGTTCACTGCCGGGATGTTTAATTTTTTTTGTCCAGGAAATGTCATCACCATGAAGAAAGCCGTCGATACCTTCTTCCAATTCAATGAAAGCTCCTGCATTGGTTATTTTCACAACATTACGGGTAAGCCTTGTTCCTACAGGATATTTTTCCTGAATGGTTGCCCAGGGATTTTCATTGACTTGTTTAAGCCCAAGTGAAACCCGACCCGCCTGAAGGTCATAACCGAGTATCATACATTCTACTTGATCCCCAATGGAAAGGAGTTCACCCGGAGACTGGATCTTCTTTACCCATGAAAATTCCGAGATATGGGCCAGACCTTCAATTCCCTCTTCCAGTTCAATAAAAGCGCCAAATTCGGCAAGCTTTGTTACCCTGCCTTTTACAACGCTGTTAATCTGGTATTTATCTTCAAAGTGAACCCATGGATCATCAGTAAAATGCTTGAGCGAAAGATTTATTCGTTTTTCCTCAGGATCAATACGGATAACTTTGACCTTTATTTCCTGACCTTTTTTTACAAAATCCTTGGGTCTGGTAACATGGCCCCAGCTCATGTCGTTTATATGAAGCAGGCCGTCAAACCCTCCCAGATCTATAAAAGCGCCAAATGAAGTAAAGCTTTTGACAACTCCGTTAATTTCGGAGCCGATAGAGGTATTTTCAAAAAAATCCTTTTGTTTTTGGCTAACCTCTTCTTCCATGCATTTGCGGCGATTTACAACAATATTAACTTTACCGTCGGAATAAATTCGTTCAACAAGCATTTTGGCCTTCAGGCCAATGAGATTTTCCGGTTTTTCCACCTTTTGAGTGGAAGATTGGCTTATGGGTAAAAAAGCATGTACCTGGGCGCCCAGATTTACATCAAAGCCTCCTTTAACCTGCTTTTCTATAATTCCTTCAACCGGAGTATGATCCTGAAACGCCTGACGAAGATTCTTCCAAAAGAGTTTTACATCTGCCTTCTGCTTGGAAACAATTACTTCACCGTGTTTGTTTTCCTTACTGACAAGTATTACCGAAACTGTATCTCCAATTTCCGGAATATCGGAAAATTCAGAAATAGGTATCTTTCCCTCAGACTTGTATCCAACGTCAATAAAGACCTGTTCTTGCGTAACCTGAATAACACGGCCGTCTATCAACTGGCCTTCTTCAAGTTGTTCAAGTGATTTTAAATATTCTTCCTGTAATTGTGATTGAACATCACCGGAATTAGTGTCCGTATCCACTTCCATCTGTTTCATCCTTAACTGTATTCTCTCTAGTAATGTGTCATAAACTTGATTTAAGGTCAAGCCCGATGTGTCAAGGTAAATAACTCCTTCACCAATATAGAGACTTCCTTCAGTTTTGTTTCTGTCTATAGAATCGCGTTCGGCGATGGTTTTTTCTATATCTTCCAAACCGAGCCTGGAAACTCCCTGTTCATAACGCCGTTTTGCCCTTTCCTCTATAGATGCATCCAGATAAAAACGACATTCGGCATTGGGGAATACTACTGTGGTCATATCCCTTCCCTCCACCGCTGCATTAATACCAGCAGCAATTTTACGGACAAGATCATTTACTACATGACGAACAGGAACTATTGCAGAAACCAGTGAAACATGCTTGTCAACTTCATCATTATGAAGAAGATCCTCTATCATTTCCTCCTCTAAATACAATTTTCCTTCCTTGTATTCAAGAGAGGCGGTTTTGGCATATTTATGTACCTTTTCGCAATCAGCAGAGGCTATACCTGTCCTAAGACAGCCCAATGTAATTGCCCGGTAAAGATTTCCGGAATTGATATAGGTAAATGGTTTTTTATCTTTACCCTGTAATTTTTCCGTTAACATCATTGCAATGGTACTCTTGCCGGTGCCGGCGGGACCATCAATTGCAATTACCATGTGTTACTCCTTCCCAGCCATTAGTCTATTTTGCAGCCTTTTAGCCTCTATGCCAAAACGGCGATTTCCCCTGCTGAAAGCGGCCTGCATTGCCCTTCCGGTAAATCTCCCACAACCACAGCTCCTATGCGAATACGACGAAGCAGAGAGGGATGTAAGTGAAAATAAGAAAAAACTTTTCGAATCTCCCGGTTTTTCCCTTCAATTAAAACAATACGAAGGCTTTTACGTCCAAGACGTACGATGTGTAAAGCCTTGTATTGTACACCCTCAATAGTTACTCCTGAAAGAAATTCTTCTACCACAACATCAGGAATGGCTCCTGTAGATTCAACAAGATATTCTTTTTCAATTCTCGAACTTGGATGGCTGAGTTTTGCCGCAAAATTTCCGTCATTGGTGAAAAAAATCAATCCTGAAGAAAGATAATCCAGACGTCCTACATTGTAAAGCCGCTCAATAATTGTTTTTGGCAAAAGCTCCAGCGCAAGAGGCCGCCCTTGCGGGTCATGTGAACTGCATAAAAAACCCGGAGGCTTATTTAACGCCAAATAATGAAAATGTTTTTCCAGCAATATTTTTTTTCCATCCAGGTGAACTATATCTCCCTCTTGTACTTTGGTTCCCAAAACAGAAACAGAAAAACCATTAATTGTTACTCTCCCAGCCTGAATAATTTCTTCAGATGCCCGCCGGGATGCAATACCGGCATGTGCCAGATAAACCTGAAGTCTTAAGGGAAAGACAGCACTATTTCTTATTTCAGCTTTCAAGTTCAAAACGGGCAGCCTCACTTTCGTTGAGTTTCGGCAAATCGGCAATGCTTTCCAGCCTGAAGAAACGGAGAAATTCTCTGGTAGTACCGTACTGAGTCGGTTTACCCGGTACATCTTTTTTTCCAACTTCCCTGATAAAGGATTTTTCCAAAAGGAGCCGCATTACCGAGTCTACAGCCTGAACTCCCCGCATTGACTCGATTTCGCTTCGGGTAACCGGTTGTTTATATGCAATAATCGACAGCGTTTCCAGAGTAGCTCTGGAAAACCGGATTTCATTTTTTTTGCCATAATACGGTTTAAGTGTATTCCAGTATTCCAGTTTGGCTGACAGCATGATTCCACCGCCTATGCGGGAAAGTTCTACTCCTGAATCTTCTCTATTATACTTTTCTTCCAGCTTTTCCACTGCCTTTTTTACCACATCCCTGGAAAGACCTGAAATACGTGCAAGAGTATTGTAGTCCAATGGATCTGTTTCCATATAGAGTATCGCTTCGACAAGAGCTGTTTCTTTTATTGGGTTCAACTTCTCATTTTCATTTTCAGGATCGTGTTTTTCATTCATCGTTGTCCCCATTCTTATCGTTTTTGTTGTTTCCGGTTTTCCTAATCATAATATCGCCAAACATCCGATTTTGGTACACCGCTGCCATTCCGGCTTTTACTGCATCCAATAAAGCCAAAAAGGCACAGATTATTTCCATAATTGAACCTTTTCTGGCTATAAGGTCGGTAAAACTGCACTCCCCCCGTGTCTCCATCAGTTCCGACAGGAGGGTTATTTTTTCGTTGATTGACACTTCTTCATAGAGGTCAATAAGGGTTTGCCCGCCCTGAATACCGTTCATCAGTGCAGAAAATGTTTTTACCAATTCCCAAACATCCAATTCTTCCCAAAGCTCATCTTCTTTAAAAGGCAATGGTCTCTGGAGTTTTTTCCGCTCAATTACCCATTCCGTTTCTTTGCTCCGCTCTTCCATAAGACCAGTCAGTTTTTTGTATTTTTGATATTCAATCAGGGTTTCTACCAGTTCCTGCCGGGGATCTTCAATTTCATCCAGATCTATTTCCACAGGAAGAAGCATACGGCTTTTGATATACAGCAATGCTGCCGCCAATGCATGAAATTCGGTAATGTCATCCAAATTAAGTTCTGTAACGTATTTCAGATAATCAATGTACTGTTCGGTTATTTCTGCAATAGGTATGTCATAAATGTTAATTTCATTTTTTTTTACCAAAAACAGGAGCAAATCCAAAGGGCCTTCAAATTCTTTTACCTTGATTTTTCGGCCGGCTGCAGACTCATGCAATTCTGCAGGGTTTGGGATTGATGTATCAGGATATACAACGGGAAAATCCATACTGGAATAGTATACTAATTCGCTGAAATTTTTTAAAGGGCTGTGTGTATTGGTTAATTAGAGCAGTATAGGGATTAATCAAAAAGCGATGGTTCATCCAGGAGATTCTTTTGTTGTTCCGTCTTGGTTTCTGTACGTGAATATTTTATCTGGTCAATTGTATTGTATTTTATCAGTTCTTTCCACTTAGTGATTATATTAAGAGCGTCAAGAGGTGTGATAGAATCAGTATCCAGAGAGAATAGTTCTTCCAACAAACGGTTTTCCGCTTCGGATTTCTGATTATCATCATAATTCTTATCCAATACTGCAGGGATATTGTCAATTATTTTCGATATACCATCAATTGATACAGGCAGCATAGCCTTGTCTTTCTTCCTTATCAAATCCAGAATGATCCCGGCCCTTTTTAGTACATTTTCAGGAAGTCCTGCCAAACCTGCCACATAAAGGCCATATGATTCCGCGCTGGGACCTTCTTTTAGCTTTCTTAGAAAAATAATTTTGTTGTTTTGCTCAAGGACTTCCATGGAACGATTAACAAGACCATTGTGTTCTAACTGGGCAAGTTCATGAAAATGAGTTGCAAAAAGGGTTCTGCATTTAATCCGGTTTAAAATATCTTCGCATACTGCCCATGCTATGGCAAGACCATCCAGCGTCCCCGTACCGCGGCCTACCTCATCCATAATTACAAGACTGCGTTCTGTTGCTGTATGCAGTATGTGAGCTGTCTCATTCATTTCAACAAGGAATGTCGATTCCCCCCGTGCAAGGTTATCAGAAGCGCCTACCCGGCAATAGATTCGGTCGGTAATGCCGATTAAAGCCTGGCTTGCAGGAACAAAACTGCCAATTTGAGCCATAATAGTAATAAGCGCAGCCTGACGAAGATAGGTTGATTTACCGGCCATGTTAGGCCCTGTAACCAGAGCAAAATAAAACCCCTCCCCTTCTAAATGAACATCATTGGGGATAAATTCACCTCCTGGAAGATGGGATTCAACCACCGGATGGCGGCCTTCACAAATGATTGTTTTTATTCCCTCATCAAGCACAGGCCGAACCCATCCGCGAACAGTAGCAGTCCATGCAAGAGATTGACATGTGTCCAACTCAGCAATCAATTTTGCCGCAGCGGCAATTCGCCCAAGTTGAACCTTTGTCTTTTCACGCAATTCAATAAAAAGGCGCTTTTCCAGTTCAATAATACGGTCAGAAGCGCCATTAATTTCCGATTCTAATTCTGCCAAACGTTCGGTACTGAACCGTTCACCGGAAGCGATACCCTGGCGACGGATAAAACAGGATGGAACCTTGGCAAGGTCTTTTTTTAATACTTCAAAATAATAGCCAATCAATCTGTTATAGTTTAGCTTTAAGTTGGAAATACCGGTATTTCTTTTCTCTTCATCAAGATACGCTTCCAGCATGTTTCTTCCGTGTTTTTTAAGCGTATGAAGTTTATCCAAATCTGCATTATAACCTTCTTTTATCAAATTCCCTTCGGAAAGAAGCACAGAAGGATTTTCACATAATCCCTGATCAAGAAGAGATGCGATTAAAGCAAGTTTCTGAAAATCTTCTTCACAAAAAGATACTGCTTCAGGTGTTTCAAAAAGGCCTGCTGCTTTTTCAAAAACGGTTTCCCTTATTTTCCAAAGACACTCCAGGGCATTCATGATTGAATTCAGATCTTTTCCGTGGGCTTTATCCATGGCGAGCCGCGAAGAAAGTCTTTCCAAATCCGGAGTTTTGGAAAGAAGATACCGTATTGTCTCAAGTTTATCCTGATCCCGATAAAACCGTTCTGCCAATTCAAGGCGGTTTTGAATCAGAGAAAAACTTTTCAGCGGATGTAGCAGGCGCCGTTTTAACAGCCTCTGTCCCATGGCTGTTTTTGTTTCATTCAATGTCTGAAACAGTGAATTACATTCCGACCCGTCCCGTATATTTCGTACCAATTCCAAATTACATTGGGTTGCTTCATCCATCGCCATGTAGTCTTTATCCCCATAAACCTTTATTGAACGTATATGGGGAATAATACTTTTTGCTGTACCATTAAGATAATCCAGTAAAGCTCCTGCGGGAATAATCTCAGGGGAGCTTTTTTCAAGACCAAAAGCCTTTAAATTGGCAGTGTTAAACTGTTTACATAAAAGTTCAAAGAATTTTTCATTGTCAAAAAGCCAGTCAACCCAACGGTTAATTACAAGATTCGTTTTTCCCTGAAGCAGTTGAGCCAGATTGGGGTATTCTTTTAAAACCGATTCGGCGGCAATAATTTCCCTGATTTCTAGCCTTTCCAGTTCAAGCCCCAGATAAAAACAGGCTTCCTCCACAGGAAAAGACGTAGCATAAAATTCACCGGCAGACAGATCAATATAGGCAAAAGAAAGAAATTCTCCTTTAAGTGCAAGAGATGAAAGGTAATTGGCGGTTCCTTTTTCCAGGAAATTTTCATCAACGGTAGTTCCGGGAGTGATGATTTCAACTACCCGGCGTTCCATGAGTTTTGTTTTTCCCGGTTCTGAAACCTGTTCGCATACCGCAACTTTTCTGCCAAGTTGCAAAAGCCGGGCTATATAGTTTTGACTCGCATGATATGGTACTCCGCACATTGGAATACCGTGACGGCTTGTAAGAGTCAGACCAAGAAGTGATGATATTTCCTGTGCATCTTCGGCGAACATTTCATAAAAATCACCAAGCCGAAAAAATAAAACACTGTCCTGATGTTCCCGCTTAATCCGGCGGTACTGACCCAGCATGGGGCTTTCGATGCAGGTCAAGATGTCTCCCGGTAAAAAAGATTATCGTCTGCGGATTCGCTCAATAACCTTGTTGGTTATATCCACAGAAAGGCTGTACCAGAGTATTCCGGAACTTTCTTCCTTGCTAAATACCATGCTGCACCCTTCGCTTTCCGCCACTGTGCGGATAAGAGTGAGTATCTGATTCATAAATGCTTCGTTTTTCAAAAGCCTGTCCCGTTCTTTATCCAATGCCGCAAAATTGTTTTTAATATAGGTTTCAATAGCCTGGGTTTTCGACTTTATCTGGTTTTCCAATGTCTTAATTTGATTTGGGTTTTCGTTAACCCGGGCCTCCTCCAGTCTGGCATTAAGTTCCTGCAGTTCTTTATTTTGTTTATCAATTTCTGCCTGAATCTTGTCCCGCTTTTCGTTAAAAGCCTGGGCATCCGGTGATCGATCGGCAAATGCTGCAGCAACACGATTAAGATCCACAACAGCAAATCGGGTTATTGGCGCCTGGGCTGAAAGAGAAAAGATAATACCAATGAACAATATTATCATAATTAATCGCTTCATAAAATCTCCCTAATTTGTAGGTATTGCAAAAGATATTACAAAATCAACCCCTGAATCGGGATCACCGCTTGATTTGAACAGACTTCCCGGCATGCGTTTAAGTTGTCCGTCCTGAATAATAAATCTTTTTGCAAAGAGGAAACGGAAGGGAAACTGGGCAAGTGTAAAACGCAATCCTGCGCCATAACTGAATCGCCAGTTATCTTCTTTCATACTGCCAAAAAAATCAAGAGCTTTCTGATTTGGAGTATAACCAGTATCTGCTGCGGCCGCAACAGCATCCAGGAAAATGTCGAAAGCCAAAAAACCAGGCACCAACGGAATACGTAATTCCATTGTATTTTCCCAAAGGGCAAAACCCCTGCTCATTCTTGCATCGTACCAGCCCCGCCCAATGAACATACCGTCAATAAAGAGCTTGCTAACATCTTCTATAATTGGTTTTTCCAGACCAAACTGCGGGAAAATAAATGAAAGCCCTGAATGAAGCATCAGGACACCTTTAAAGCTCCATTTTTCTGATGTGGGAAAATCAAAAAGGGTAAAAAAGATTTCTGCTTTGGTGTCGCTGCGGATATAATGTTCCAATTCAATGGGGAAAAAACCGTGAAAAGAAAATCTCTGGCTTGTATAATATCCTTTTGAAGGATCGTAGAACAGATCTCGATCGTCCAGGTATGCAATTGTCCAAAAGGAATTAACCGGTGTCCATTCATCGTTTCGTTCTCTGATAACAGGATCAAAAGGACGCAGCATGTCGTCATAGGAGTTATTGATAAAACCTGTGCGAATTCCTCCGCCAGTCCCAAGAATTCCAAACTTGGTACCCCAACGGTAGGTAGCAGAAAGACCCACAGAAAAAAACCACTGTTGATATTCCATCAGGTATTCCCGGGGAGGTAATTTATTGTCATACCAATATTCATCTCTGCTCCAATAACCATCGGGAAAAGCATCGTCTTCATCACCGTGAAATAAGGGGCCCGGACCATTATTCATTGGGGTAAAACGCTTGGCATGACTTATAGTCATGTCTACCATCCATGACAGCGGTATTTCTCTTAGCCAGCGCTGGGAATAAGAAAGCGCAAGACTTTGTTGAGAGGTAGAAAAATTGATTTCTGCCCGTGCCTGGTTTCCATAGCCCAGGAAATTTCTGTCGGTAATGCTCAGTAGTCCGGATATGGGAAAATCGTCCGGATCGGAAGAACCGGAAAATGTCAGACCAAACTGAATATCGGTAGTGTGCCCTTCTTCAACATTAATAATCAAATCCATCAGACCGTCTTCACTGCCCGGTACCGGTTCCGGAAAAATACTTGAAAAGAACTGAAGATTCATCAGGTTACGAAAACCCGCTATAACTTTATTGCTGGAATAAATATCTCCCGGTTCCAGAGGTATTTCCCTCAGGATAACATAGTCTTTTGTCTTTTTGTTTCCCCGAATAATTATATTTTCTATATGAGCCCTACCCCGTTCTATTATTGATACATTAAAAGCTACAGTACCTTCTTCTAAATCCCTGTTTTCATCGCGGCGCAAGTCGTTGTAGATATAACCGTTTTCCAGGTATAAATTGACAATTCTCTGAAAATCCGCTTCCATCGTCAGGGCATTGGCTGTTTTTCCGATTTCAGAACGAACAAGTTTTTCCAGCTGTTCATCGGTAAAAATTTCATTACCTTCAAAACTAAAACCGGAAAAAGTATAGATACGGCCTTCATAAAGACGGTAGGTAATAGTCATATTATTATTACCTTTGGCATCTCTGACAACTTCCTGTACTACATCGGTTACTTCTGCATCAAGATATCCTTTACTGTGGTAATAAAGACCAATGGCATCCCGGTCAGCTATGAGTTTGACATCCTGGTATGCTCCGCTTCTTCCTGGTCCCAAACCTTTGGCTTTCATGGAAAGCTGACCTCTCAGGGTACTATCAGAAAAAAGGGTATTACCTTCAAAAAAAACCTGGGTTACAACGACTTTGGTTCCTTCTGTAATAAAAAAAACAAGTTCAATTGTATCGTTCCTTGCAGGCCTCATTTCCGATCGTATCTGAATATCGGGAAACCCTTTTTCCATATATTTATTGCGAATTGCTGATTCATCAGCGCTGATCAGCATATTGTTGGCAACATCGTTTACTTTACTGGAAATTGCATCGGTTAAATCACGCCGCTTTACCCCGCTGTTACCGACAAAGGTAATTTTGGATATGGTGGGACGTTCAACGACCTTAAATAAAAGAATTACTTCATTACCTCCCTGATCTGCAGGTATTGCTGTAGGGGTGATAAGTTCAAAATATTCCAGAGTATACAACCTTCCCTGGAGTTCCTGAAACAGTTCGTATGTGAACAATTTACCCCGATAGGATTCAATAGTCCCTTCCATTTCCGATCTTTTTATGTGTACCAATCCTTCAAAACGTATATCACGAATAGGTTTACCCTGGTACCAATCCGGCGGAGGGGATTCTGTCTGAGCAAAGCAAAAAACAGTTAATAATAATAAAAATACTGCAAAAATTGATCGTGTCAACAAAGACTCCTCTCTCTATTATACAAAAAACAGGCAAGTGATTAAAGAGACCAGCGTCTAATCAAAGAAATCGACTGATTACTCACAAAATCGTTCAAATAGAGATTTTCCAGATGCAATGCCCCGACATTCCAACGTACGTCAAACAGGGGTGATCTGAGGTCTAACCCTATATTCAGTTCCGGTCTCATCCCTCCGTATTCTCTCCGATATTGCTCATACCGGAAGGCCAGCATAGCCTGGCCAAATAGCTGTGGACCGAAGTACTTACCCATAAAAACAGCTGTGTTATCCAAATAGTTACCCATAGTAGCCGGCTGTTCATCGGGTTCCCGGTTCCGGACCGTTTCAAAAACAGCGTTCTGGAGTATTTGTGTTCTTAGAGAGAACATATCAAGTCCCAAAATATTTCTTATGGTCTGCTCTATCGGACGAAAAACCACAGGCTGTAAAATAACTGTAGCGTCGGCGAATGACCTAAGCATTGGATTAAAGGTATTAAGGGGTGCAACAGTATTCATAGGAGGAGCTAGGCCCAAAATACTGTAAATTTCCAGCAGAGAAAGTGCTGGGATTGATTCATAACGGGGTGTGGTATTTTCCAGTTCGCTTAGTGGAACTTTATCCATGATCATAAAGATGGTAACTGGACCATCATCATTATTGTCCCGAATTTCCCCCCTTGCACTGATTAAAGGATTCAGATATGGATCATTTCCGTGAAATTCAAGTAATCCTTCACGAATATAGTAACTTCTTGAGATATGGAACAATTCCCCGCCACGGAGAGTAATATTGCCATCCATAGCAAATAAAGGTACACGGGTATCTGCCATAATACGCACTCCTGTAACCGATTCGCCGTATGTACGCAGTATGGGAGTTCTGGCATTTGGCCAGAAAAATTCAACTCTTTTCCCGGTCTTGATAAGAACATCAGCTGCGATATCAGACTCATCAGAACGTCTTGTTCCGAACATAGCGCTTTCTATTTCTTCTCTATTTAGCGTTATTTCAGTATCAGAAGCATCTACCTGTCCGGTTATTGTAAAGATTTCTTCTTCTTCAGAAAGAAAATTGAGTGTACCCTTGGCATTTCCGTTTGCCAAAACACCGGAAATATTAAAATCAAATGGAATTTCCCTGTCTACATCAACAGTAAGGTCTAAACTCATGAGCCAACGGTTAAAATTGATTGAAGCATGTACAATGCCATGACCATCCCCGCAGGGAGCATCAACAGGCCCAAAGTAAAAACCGCTGTCTGCCAGGGTAATAACCCCAGAGCCAGGACCTATTTCTACAGGTATATATTCAGGTACCAAAAGGGTTATGCCAGCACCCCAGGCTGTTCCATCAAATTCCGGATCATAAATTGAACCAAACATACGTGTTTCTCCGGTGATTGTACCTCCTGTAAAGTAGACAATTTTGTTCATCGGTAGAATATCCCAAAGCCCTGCCAGGTCAATAAACACCTCAGAGGCAAAAGCATCTATTGTTGTTCCATCCAAAAATCCTGATATAAATCCCTGTGCAGGAGAAGGATTTGTCAATGAGATAAAAAATTCGCCGCTTCCGGCCCTGTTTTCCCTGAATTCAGCATTAAGCATATTTTGGGTCTCAGAACCGCCCGAAATACGGTAAACAGAATGGCCTTGATTTCCTGTCCTACCCGATTCATTTATTGGTGTGCGAGTAAAGATAAAACTAAACTGTTCAGCTGTTTCGAGATCGTTGATATAGGCATAAGGGATATCAATTATTCCGGAAAGTGAATCAAAACTTCCAAGGTCAAACCAGGATTTCATGGGCTGGAAATTCATTCCCAAAGATAAAAGCATTCCCAACTGATGATTTTTTACAATTCCAAAAATTTGGACTTCTGTTTCCAAAAGACCGGTATTTCTATCAATAGAAACATAAGGGATATTGCTTTGTATATCTCCAATGGAAAAATTGATCCGTGAAAGAATAAGTTTTTCCGGGTCAATCAGGGCAAAACCGGTTAATGAAAAATCACTTTCTCCAATTCTGCCAACAAGCGGCGACAGTGAAAGGTTTAGCAAATAATATCCTTCAAGCGATACTCCGCCGTTTAATTCTCCCGAAAACTGGAGATTGTTCGCAGTTGTTGCGATTCTTTCTCCCTTGAAGTTTGTAACATTCCCGTGAAATTCCAGGTTTCCCGACTCATAAAATAAATCCCCGGCAATTTTCTCTGTTTCATTCGGATTGGTAAGAATAAATGAAGCATCAATAAATGAAAAGTTACTATTCCAGATTGCAACTGCTGAACCCGAAAGTGGACCTGCCCGATCAGTATAGTATATTCGATCCAAATTCATGCCGTTTTGATTAGCCTGCCCTTGTACAAACAATTCCGTTCCGCCCTGATTTCCCTGAATTTCAAAACGTCCCAGGCTAAGATTCCATACAGAAGAATTGTGATAATCCAGCACTGCATCAAAACTCAGATACGATCTATTGTTACGGTAGGGTATGGGTATTACTCTGCCAAGTGCAGAGCATGACCAACGGCCTTTTTCGTTAATAACTTCAGCAGAAAAACCCAGATTGCTCTTTAATGTAAAAATACTACCATTTCTGATTCCTCCTTCAAAATCATAGTTATAATCAAGATAATTTAAATTACACAGGAAAACAACATTTTCCGTATTTGAAAAATCCGTACTAAAATCAAAAAACAACTGTTCCTTATTCCATTGCAGTATACCATTGTTTAATTCCAGGTGATTTTCATTGCCTTTGACAGAAACCAGGATATTGGTATCCATCCCGTAAGCGGCCAGAAAATGCCTGGTTTCATAGTTAATGCCTTTAAAATCCGTTCTAAAGCCAATTTCTGCAGTTACGGAAGTTTTTTGCAAAACCCCAATAACTGAAGTATCTATTTTATAAAAAGGGCGAATTAAATTGTAAAGATCGTCAGCAAAGAAATTATTTACCCTTACTATTCCTTCCAAATTACCAGGTTTTTCGGAATAAAAACCCCGGCATTCAAAAAATGTCCTTGTAAAACCTTCTTTTTCCCGGTAACGGTCAAACCCTAAAAAATATTCCCCGCCGCCGGGTTTACTTGTAATTTCTCCACTAAAAGATGCAAGAATAGTCCCTCCAAGAGCCAAATAGGAAGAATTTAAAGTTTGCCCAAGATCTGTACTTATTAAGGACAATGAACCGTTAACACTGGTATCGCCGGTAAGGCTGAAGTCAGAAAAAACCAGCGTCCCGTTAAAAAATAAAGGAGAAAACCGGACATTTCCTGCATAACGGACAAAACCACTGTATGCATTAATAAAAAATTGCGAAAAATTGAGCTGTTTACCATTCCCGTTGCCTTCAAAAATAAAACTCCGGACAGGGCTTTCCCTAACATTATTCGGAATATCACCGGAAAGCATAAAATTGTAGGAATTATTGCTTTCAGAATCATCGTATTCTCCACTGTTTCCTGTTATAGTAAAATCAGCATTTCCGGAAAGACTTAATGAGAGAACAGGATCAAACATTTCCAGCGGTCCTCTGAAGTGAATTATCCTGGAAGGTACAAAATGGTTTGCCTGGAAAGAACCGGAAAATTCACCGTTTTCATGGAGATATACAGCAGAAAGTTCCAGGGGAAGACCGTCCTCTTCCCGTTCAAAGACAATCCTATCTTCAAAAAAAGAAAGGATAAAACCAATTCTTTCTACAGTAAAACCTTTGCTTTCGATTGAGTCTATACTGATAACAATACTTCCCCGGTTAAGTTCTTCCGAGAACGAACCATTAATTTTCCCTTCCATGGTTACGGCTTCGTCGTTTAAAATATCTTTATGCCACACACCATTTAAACTAATCTGACCATTACGAATCTCCCCATTAATGAAAACGCCAACCGCAGAAAAAACAGTATTTCCATTGACAAATGAAATTTTCCCTTCTCGAACATCAAAAAGGCATTCAGACGGCAAAGTAAGTTTCTTGGTACTGTCAGAAGATTGTCTGTGTTTTTCCATTTCAGAGGAATATCTGCTTAAAATCTCTTGTATATCTCTGTCCCTTTTGGTATCAAAAGAAAATTCAGGTCTGTCTAAAATCAGGTTGTGTACTGCTCCTATACCTTTTCCCCGGATAAGATCCCATAGTGAATATTCAATGTAAAGATGACCGGCAGCTATAAGAGGATTAATTGAATCCCCAACAGTTAATTCCCTGACTTCTATTCTACTGATTATTGAAGGTGACAGCGAACCATAGCGTATGGGACGCCCCAGGAATTCTTCTGCCTGTTTAATTATTCCTTCACGAACAGCAATAATATTTTTATTTATCAGCATCATGACAGGCCGAAAAGCCAGGGCAGTGGTTCCTACCAGAGTCAAGAAAATAAACAATTCTGCAAGCATGAGACGCCTGGTACGAACGATAACCACTTATTTCCCTAATTAAAACAATAACTGAGTCTTTTTCAAAACTAACAGAGTTTTAAAAAAAGCTCAACTTTTTGGATAGTACTATCCATTATCTATATCGGTAAAAACGTGCTATTTCTTCCATAATGTAGCAGCTATTTACAAATATCGGAGTACAAAATATACTTTACAAAGGTATACCAGTAACTTTACGGAGATGCGGTACGGGCATGATTTTAAAAAACTTTGCAGTTATAGAAGGATGCGATGGAAGCGGTACCACTACACAGGTAAAACTGCTGGAAGACAACCTAAATTCAAAGGAAAACCCAAAAACTACAGATTTACATGCAGCAGAACCAAAAGCGGCATACGGTTTAACTTCATATTTTGTAACCTATGAACCCACTCAAGGGCCGGTAGGGCTTCTAATCCGGCGCATCCTAAAAGGCGAAATAACTGTAGAAAGAGAAACCCTGGCCAGGCTTTTTGCAGCAGACAGGGCTGAACATCTCTATGCTTCAGACGGTATAGTTAAGCGTTGTAAACGAGGTGAATTTGTTGTTTCCGACCGCTATACACCTTCGTCTCTGGTATACCAGGGCTTGGAATGCGGCAGAGAATTGCCGGAAATCCTCAACTCAGACTTTCCCCATCCGGAGCTCCTAATTTATCTTGATCTGGACAGCGAAACCGCCATTGGGCGCATAGGGAAACGGGAAGAACAACGGGAAATATATGACCATTTGGAATTCCAGGCCCGTGTCCGTTCTGCCTATCTGGAACTTCTTCCTTTCTTTGAAGAAGCGGGAGTCAGAGTTTGCAAGGTTGACGGAACAAAAGAACCATCCGAATTGGCTGATGAAATCTGGAGTGAAGTGGGTAAAATGTCGATAATGAAAAAGTAATGCCCAAAAACATCTTTGTTATTGTGTTGTTACTCGTTGCGGCAGTTAATCTGTTTATCCCCCAAGAAGCCGGTGCCTACCTGATTATGTACAAAGAACAGTACTACAAACTGTACCATGTACATCATCAGCAATACCCCGATGACACCATGGAAAACATATTCTGGCTTGAAATGGCCCTAAAAGCCAATTTTAGCAATCCTCTCTACGCCCTGGCCCGGATTGAAACGGAGGTACAGTACGAAAAGTACTGTTATCTATTTATGATGCATATTAATTTAAAAATGATTGAACAGTACCTGTATTTGGCCAACAAATTCAATAAACGGCATGCCTATTTTTACAATGCTCCCTGGAAAGAGGAAAACCTGAAAAGCCTTGAAATTGCAGAAAAATATTTTGAAATAGCCCGTTACTACTGGAAAGAAGCGGTATCCTGGGCGGAAAAAGTCCGGGAAAAACGGTTCCGTTTTATGCGGCTTGGCAATGTACAATTCTGGGAAGATGAAGCATACCGGATTATCGAGACAGGTACATTGAATTACGGTAAAACTATCGATCGTGAATTGGCTATGCTTTACAGGGTTCGTGAACAGTTCCAGGCAATGGAAGGGCCGGCGGATTAAAACAATTCCCCCTGTTGCGGTTTTTCGGGTTTTACGGAATCTTTCAGCAAGTCAAGTAATGTCTTTTCATTAATGATTGATACTCCCATTTCACTTGCTTTTTTATTTTTAGCCGACCCCGATTCTGTATCGTTGGTTACAAGGTAAGAAAGACCCTTTATCACGGATGATTTGACAGAGCCGCCCAGGGCTTTTACCATTTCTTCCGCAGCGCTTCGTTTTATGGTTTTTAATTCTCCTGTAAAACAAAACGAAACACCCTGCAATGGCTGTTCTTCTTCGTTCCTGGGTTCAGCAATGCTGACAATTCCTGCATCAAGAATATTACTAATCTCGGCTGCAAATTCCGCAATACCGCTGACTATTGTTTTTGCGGTAATTTCTCCAATACCCCAGATTTTTGACAACTCCTGTTCTTCGGCGGCATTAAGCTTGTCCAGGGTATTGTACCCGGCAGATACCACCCTTTCCATAATTAGCTCCCCTACCCCTTCAAGATCAAGTCCCGCCATAAAGACCTGCAACGGCAATTTCCGTTTTGTCCTGATATGACGAATTACTTTGGCAGCTGAGGCTTCGCCCATACGTTCATATCCGGAAAGTTCTTCGGCAGTCAATGTATAGAGATCGGAAATGTTCCTGACCCTGTTCGAATCAAACAACTGCAGTAACAACTTTTCTCCAAGTTCGCGGATGTCAAGGACGGAGATCCACTTTTCCAGCCTGTGATGAAGTCTCTTGGGACAATCTGCGTTGGGGCAAAAAAGTCTGGTTCCTTCGTCCTGAAGCGCCGTACCGCAGCTCCGGCAGACAACGGGAAATTCAATTTTGCTGAGCTTTCCTGTCTCCAGCGCTTCGGGAGGTGCAAGCCCTTCTATTTTTGGGATGATCTCTCCGCGTTTTACAACGGAAACAGCAGAACCAATCTGCAACCCCATTGCCCGAATCATATCCGGGTTATTGAGGTTTGCACGCTGAACCGTTGTCCCGGCAAGCCTGACCGGATCGACTATTCCAATGGGTGTATAAGTAGCGCCGGATTCACTCCATTCAACTTCCCTGAGTATGCTAAAAGCTGTCATCAGTTCAAATTTAAAGGCAATCTGCCGTTCAGGACGGGCACGGCGAAGGTCTGCCGGGTCGGTGGTCTTATCTTTAACCACAAGGCCGTCTATATCAAAGGGAAGCTTTTCCCTTTGTGCAGCTACCTCTTCCCTATAGGCAATTATAGACGATACATCAGGAAATTCTTTGGATTCTGTAACCTTAAAACCGTTGTTTTTTAACCAGCAGAGCTTTTCACTTTCATTATCAAAAAAACTATCGTCATCAATTGCAGAAACATCATAGGTGATCAGCGTAAGGTTTTCGCAGCCTTTTCCGTCTTTGCGGCGCATCAAACCGTTGGCTGCATTCCTGCAATTTGCCATATCCGGATATTTTTTCTGCCAAACATCATGGGTCATTATCACTTCACCACGAACACCACCCGAAAAAGATTTTTTTAAAACGGCAACAACCCCCTGCATCAGCCGGGCATTGGCGGAAATTTCATCTCCAATGGTTCCGTTTCCGCGGGTAACCGCTTTTGCAAGTGTACCTTTTTCGTACTGAAGCTCCAGACTTACACCGTCCAGTTTATACTGAACCAAAAATCCGCCGAAATCAGCGTTCTTACGGAGTTTTTCTGCCCAGACGCCGAATTCTTCCGGATTTGCTGCTTTTTCCTGGCTGCCCATAGGAATAAGGTGTTTGACTTTGGGAAAACCATCGGTACTGTCCGTTCCTACTTTTGTAAAGACAGGGTTCTTTGGATCAAGAGATTTTAATTCATCCCAAAGAAGATCAAACTCAACATCTGAAATTTCAGCTTCGCCGTTATAGTAAGAGCGCTGATACTTAATAATAAGTTTTTCCAGAGCTTTAATACGTTCGGCGCTTTGTCCCATAACAATTGACTCTCCTGAACATTATTTATTACTATCCGGTATTTAGCGTTTATTGTTTAACCAGATAAATTTCCTTTATTGAGTGATTTTTATCAAGTCCTTTTTTTTCGAATTTAGTCATGGGCCGCCAGGAAATACCATCTGCAAAAGATAATCCATTGGGATTGGATAGTTCCGGTATTACAGAAAACACTGCCAGCGCTTCATCTGCATAGTTTTCCCAGTCGCTTACCATGTAAATATACCCCCCCGGAATAAGCCGTGAAACAAGGAGTTTTGCAAAAGGGTTTTGAACAAGACGCCGTTTATGGTGGCGTTTTTTAGGCCATGGATCGGGGAAAAAAATATGAAAAGCCGACACGGAAAACGGTTTTATCATCTTTTCGATTACTGCAACCGCATCATATTCAACAATCCGGACATTGGTAAGAGAACGCTGTTCAATTTCCCAGAGGAGCTTTCCTACCCCTGCTCTGAAAACCTCAATCCCCAAATAATTATTACCTGCATTGGCTTCTGCAATATCCGCAGTTGCCTTACCCATTCCAAAGCCTATCTCCACCGTTAATGGATTATTGTTGGTAAAATACCGGGAGAAATCAATACTTTCATTTGAAAAAGGAATGATATATTTTCCGCCTGCCTTGTAGGACTTTTCCTGAGCCCGGCTCATCCTGCCTGAACGAAGAACAAAACTTTTTATATTCCCGGTATTTGTCATTTGTCTTTTGTAAGCTGAACGGATTAATCACGCAACGGAACAATGTCGGTAAATGCAGAAACAGAACGGGCAGGATCTCTTGACCAAAGAGCAACTGATTCAGCCTGTGAAGGAAGTCCCAGGGCCGAAAGGTTTCCTTCCGGCGAAGAAGGAATTACGGTAACAAGATAATTTCCTGCATTGTCATAAGCAAGCAGGTTCTGTTCAGGAAACCCGGAATCTATGCGGTACCAATCTCCGGTAATGGTAAGATTGGGAAAAGGCCGTTCCCGTCCCGGCGGAGCGTCAAAGCTAAACAGTTTTTCAGTGCGGTTTCCTCCCTTATCTGTCAGTACCGCTCTGAATTGCCCCCGCGGAAGTTCCGATGAATCTTCCATGGCAATAGCCCTGCTTCCTATCCAGGTGTCATTGCCCACAGTTTCCTTGGTCCAGTCTTTTCTGGTTAAATGCCACGAAAGGCCTTCCCAATCATGATACAACCACAAATCTTCCAGATCTTCTATTCCGTCATTATCATGAGGCAGAATAAAAAAGGTAAATCTTTCTACCGGCCTTCCGCCGTTTTCATAATAAACCAGTTCCAGAAAACCATAATTAATTTCCGGTTCAGACTGGGAACAGGAAAAGAAGCAAAGGATAAAAAAAAGAATAATTAAACAAAAACTGAAATTCTTCAACTTCATTAATTGCATATTCTTGCCTATAGAAGAAAAGTAAGCGTGGTAATAGTTTGACCCATACCGGAAAACTGTGTTTGATTAACCATGGATTCAAACTTGATTCCCATATTACTGCACGCCTCATCCAGAAATGAAAGATAAAACATTCCAAGATCCAGATCGTTCCCGCTTTTGTTCAGTTTTCTGTAGAATTCCGAAAGATTAAACCGCCTTGCATCAGCGCTTTTTGTCTGGGCCAGGGTTTCTTTTGTTGCGATAAAATTAATATCCTGATCGTAAAGCACAATCTGGAATTTTTCACGGGTTCCAATAGCCAGACTGGCTCCTCCCAGCTTCCAGGAAAAAGTAAGCAGGTTGTTCTTTTTCCGTAAAGAGTCAATAACAGGAAGCCTTAATTGCGGATCCCTAATTACATGTCTTACATCCAGATTCTGATTTCCATACAGCCGTATAGCCTCTTTCTGAATATTCAGGTTTACAATATTGGAAGCCAGTTCCATGAGCATCAGAGAAGAATATTCGGCAATATTTGTTTTTTTCAGGAATTCAACCAGACATTGACGTAAAGGCCTGAGCATTAGGAAAAAATCTCGGGTTTTGCAGAACTTAAGGATTACAAACCAGGCCAGAGGGCGGATCGAGGAAACCATGCTTTGTATAATTTCCCGGCGGTGTACTTTTTCATCTTTTTCCAGTGAGGTATCATTTTCTATATTGCTAAAAAGCGGCTCCAGCAGTTCATTCTGGATATTCGCCATTTCTTCTGTCTGGCGCTCAATAAATGATTCGAGCATCCCTTCCTTAAACTGTGTCTTTTCGTCAATAACCATAGAAGGATTAAGACGGTTCCATTGTTTTAATGATTCCGACGCCAAAAGCTGTCCCAGAGAAACATCTGCAAAATTGCGGAATAATATACTGAACACAATGAGCTTTGAAAGTTCAATAATATCCGTTCTGCTTTCTACGGGTTCAACTCCGGAAACTTCGATTTTTGAAATATAATTCATCATTACCATGCGTTGGAGAAAATCCGTAGTGATTTTATCCATCAATACACCATAATCCTCTGTTTGATCCCCCATTTTAAGGCGGTTGATTTTTACATTTTGGCGGAACAATGCGGTAGCTCCGTCTTCGGTAAAAACAAATTTCAGGGGTAGGGAAATTATTTGTTTTCGTTCGTTTGTTGCCATTACCAGCTGATTTCTAAGTTAAGAGGTATATCAAGGTAGACAAGATCTCCCATTGATACCGTATAATCCACCGTGCTGTTTCTTACGGAACAGACGCCTGGATATTGCTGAACACTTTTTCCGGCACTGTCAAACCATGCGGTTTTTGCCTGTCCCGGAACCGACATAGAAAGGGAAAAATTATAACCCTGAAAAGCTGTTACAACCATTTCTTTAAATGCCGGTTCACTGTTTTCTCCGGCAGAAAAGTTTAATGTTATCTTTTTACCCTGTAAATCAACCTTAAACTGTTGATTACTATTTTCCATTAATGCCGCCAAAGCTTCAGGCGAATCAAATGCAAAATTAGCATTAATGATCAAATCTTTTTCGTCCAGCCGTGATGTATAAGATATAAGACGAAGTCCTGGAATCCGGGCAACAGTCCGCTCCAGATCTTCCTTTCCGGTTGGCAGCGGAAACATTCCTTCATTCCCTTCGGTTTTTCCCATGTTTTGCAATTCAAGAGAAATACGGTATTCCTGAGAAATGGTACCGGAACCATCGCTATTAATTTTAATGTGCGAAGATGCCCCAATACAAGAAACCAGTAAACCAAGGATTAGCGCCAGAATAAATAATGAGTAAATTCCACGCGTCCTTGCTGACATATACTAAAACTCCTCTGAATGGATTTTAACATCCTGAATACGCAATGCCATTTCATTTTCAATCATTTTTAGGGCTTTATTCAAGACCGATTCACCGAAATTACGCGAATTGGACACAAAAGCACCTCCAATATGGGCAAAAATCAGAGATTCCTGCAGATCTACCTCTGCAGCACTCAAATGAAACCTGTTTTTTAATCTTTCGATTAAGGATTTCACAATACGCCGCTTGTCTTTAAGGCTTGCCGCTTCGGGAATTTCAAAGATTAGTTGAATCATGGATATAATCATATTCCCCGATAATATAGTATAGGTACAAAATTCAATTTTGCGAAGTATGGAGCGCTTAAATACAGGAACGGCCCTGAAAAAAAGAATAACTCTGGCGGTGGTCTTAATGGGAACCCTGTTTATTGCAGGCGCCCAGGAGTTGCCTTCCGGAACTGACGAAGAAAGAGATCTTACCTTCCCGGAAAGACCGGCTGTCCCGGAAGAGTACCCGTCATTCTCCGCCGGGCAAGCAGATGATAATACCCCCAACCGGACTACCCAAAGGGTACTTGGTACGGCCGAAACAGCAGGCGAAAGACATCGCCGGGAGATAACAGAAGAAGCAAGTGCCCAGCTTTTTAATATGAATATCTGGGATACCAATGTCTCTCTTTATTTAAACGGTTATTGGAAAGGTTCCCTCAGTGTCAATTGGGGTCTTGCCAACTCTCCTATGGGAACGGCTCCGGAAACAAAAGATTCGCCCCTTCTTTTTACTCAGGAAGCAGACCTGACATTGTCTCTGTGGATCTGGCAGAAATGGTTTTTGGAAGTTTCATTTATTGATGACTACGACTTAAATACTTACCGGGCAGGCTACCAGGGTTTTCCCGGAGAAACGATTCAGTATGTGGGTATAGGCAACACGGGCATGGATTTCCCGGTCTTTCCTTACCTGGATCTGGGGGGAGATTCAACATCTTCATTCGGTGTATACGGGCGATTTGGCTCTGAAGAACTGACCTTTCATACTATGGTACGCTACGATGCCGCCGCCAGAGAAGAAAGAACATTTGTAGGAAACCGTGAACGAAACTTTTCAACCACAACACCCAACAAGCCTTTACGAGGGCGATCTTTTGTCCTGCCTGATGAAAATATATCATCAATCCCTGTTGTTTACCTTGAAGACAAAGACGGTCCTCTGTCAGGAGGAGGCCGGCGCTGGAGAATAGCAACCCCCAGCGAATATGCAGTCAGCAGTTATGAAGGATTGGTAGAATTGGTCAGGGAACCTCAAGGCATGGTAGCGGTAAGTTATATCAAAAATGGAGCAAGCAGCTATTGGCAGACAAGTCTGGGTTATTACAACTCAGGAGTTCCTCTTTATGCACCTGGCACAGGTTTTCTCGGAAAAGTACAGGAACACTTTGGCAGCGGCATTGATCTGTCAAACTACCCCCAACCGGGCGGAAGCGCAGGTATTCCGGGAACTATAAATATTAATAATATTAATGCCCTGGTTATCTACGAACCCGGAACTTTTTCTCCTTTTGAACGGCAAAGCAGGTATATGGCTCCTTCAAATACAACCGAAGATGCAGCACTGATCCGGCTTTCCAGCGGAGAACGTCTGAATAATTATGATGTGATTCCGGCCAACACTCTTTCTATGGATATTGCCATGTATATCCTTACCGGAGATGATACCGGCCGGAATATATTTGAAATAATTTATCAAAACTATGGACGCGAAAGAAGAAATCCCTATTCCTGCTGGCCTTTGGCCGATGATTTTCCCGAACTTTATTTACCCGGTTCCCAGGTTTTTAATGAAGACATCCGACTGCGATTTACCAGCTATGGAGCAGCAGGAGCCTATTATATAGGAACGGACGTAATACCCGGTTCAGTGATGGTTTACCGTGCGGGAATTCTCGATTCACAGGTAAATTACGATGCGGGAAGCGGGAATGTTACCCTGGCAAGCCCTGTTGGTTTTAGCGAAGTTATACGCATTTCTTATTTAAAGCGAAGTGAAGAACGGAGACTCGGAAGCCTTGCCGCGGGAGTTGGGCTTATCTACAAACCGGAAAACAGCCCTTTTAGCATCGAATCTGCTCTGGGTATGCGCTGGAATATTTCACAGGAAGCTTACACCGAAGAAGGGGCAGCAAGTCCCGGTACCGTTGGTCTTAGTGCAAGAACTTCATGGGATTACGACAGGTTAAAAGCAAGCCTTTCTCTGGGACTTGCTTTTGAACAGCCTGACACAACAGGACTTTACCGTATTGCCGGTATGGAGGGAAATTCTGAAATAGTTCTTGGGATGTCAACGACATCCGGGTTTATTTCAGGAATTCCAGCAATGGTAAATCCCGCATTTTCTCCCGGCGCTGCTGTTCCTCCTTCCGGCTGGACACCGCCTTTCACACTTACTGCATCCAACCGGGCATCTTTGGTTTACCGAAATTACCGTGAATCAAATTTTCTGGGAAATGTCGAATTAAAATCCATTGAATGGTCAGCCCCGGTCATTTCCGGTCTTGAAGGTCCCTATCCGGCCAGTGAATCAATAGTTGGAGATGTCTATGTTGCTGAATTTCAATTAAACAGTAGTCAGTCATGGACAGGCTTTCAGGCGCCTTTAGGCATGGATGGGGCATTACTTGAACAGGCAAGAGAAATAGTTATCCCACTGCGTTTTTATAATTTTTCAACAAATTCTCCCGATATTCTGGTTGTAGCGCAATTTGGTGTTTTTTCGGATGAAAATTCAAACATTACGGAAAACCCGGGACTCATGATTGAAGCGCCGATTTTTTACAGGGACAGTACTGGTCAGCCTTTGCCTGCTGGTCTGATTGAAAGGCCAAACCCGCCGGCCGGGCAAACCATTGCCATCGCTTTAACCGATGAAATGCGCCGCAAACTTCAAAATGCCAATCATATGCGGATTCTAATAATCAATACAGGCAGTGTTCCTTTTTCAGGCAGGGTTTTGGTTGCCAAACCCTATATCCTCGGGGCAGGTTGGCGGGCTATTACACTTGACGCCGGTACCAATATGATCAGAGCTGCCCGGGATGAAGTAGGTACCGGTGTAACGGTAACAGAACGGACGGATTCATCACTTAAAAGTGCAAAAATAAACCGTCTCCATGATAATACAACAAATCATGTTCTGGAAGTAAAATGGACGAATATGACAGCAGCCGGCACGGATGGCAGGACTTCCATAATCCCGCTTTCAGATTACCGGGTTCTGAGTTTTTATTTAAAAATGGATCGTGACGCCGTACCATCTTCGGATTTTCACTTTCTGATTGCTCGGGGACCAGAAGCATACAACAATCCAAATGTAAAACCGGCATTAGAGTTCACGATAAACAGTAATTATCTTCCTCCTGCGGATCCCTCAGGCTGGTACAATATTGAAATACATTACCGTGACAAAAAAGTTTATATTAACGGTCATCCGGTGGACAATGTGTTTGTTGATTATAATCCAAGCGCATTACGCGAAAGTTCCGGGAACGGGGATTTTGTCGGAGAAGGACAATCCGGTTATATCGCTGCTTTTGTTACAAGCACTGTTTTACCTGACGGAACATTTTCCATTGATGAAATATGTCTGGAAGATCCGTCTCCAACGTACAGATTAAACGGCGGAGCTACGCTTGACTGGAGGCATCCTGAAGCATTGATCACCATTGGAGATACAACAGTAGTTTCCGGGGCTGTCTTTAACACTGCTTTGGAAAGCGCAGTTGTGGGAAATCCTTTTGAAGGCAGCAGCGAAACATTTGCAGGTTTCCAATCAAGATCACGCGGTGAACTAACGGTTTTGGACACGCGCCTTTCAGGAAACCTGAATTATACAGTTTCCAACGATAACAGTTATTGGAGTGCGGGACATGGAATAAGCCGTTCTTTTGGTCCATTGTCAATCTCTGATATTTATAACACTGCCCCTCCTCCCAACGATGAGACAATGAGCCACTCACTTTCGATCAGGTTGAACACCCTTGTTTACGGAAACCTTTCATCTTCAATTAATTATCAATACCACCGGCTTTCACGCCAATGGACTGGTGCTACAGGCATGCAGAGCGAAAGAAACGGACGGCCGGGTTTTTCTCTGGAAGGAAATTTAAATTATCTGGAAAAAACCGAAAAAGTACGGGACTGGATGCCTAACTATGCCGGAACATGGGCTCAAAGCTGGACGGCCATGTTTCCGGACAGCGGTTCAGGCTCGGTAGACAGTTCTATACAGAACCGGGATATACGGGGACGGGCCGGTTTTGACCTTGACTATTTGCCGGTAGGATTGGAACTTTCCTTTGATGGAAACAGTACTGCTTCCATTCCTTTTGAATATACACGATCCGGTTCCAGCGCCCGGATCGAAGCGCCATTCAGTTTTGGCAATTTACGGGGCAGGCTTCGTTCACAGCGTGATGTTTCCCAGGCCATAGGTATCTCCGGCGCTGCACTTGGCGATGATCTGGTTCATTACGGGCAAAGTTTATCAGAAACTTCTTCGCTTTGGAAAAATGTTCCGGTATTTGCCCTTTTTAATACCGGACTCGGTTCTGACATGGAAAACACCCGTTCAAACTTTATCCATAAAAACCTTAAACCGGAAAACATCCGTTTTCATGAACTTATTGCACTCAATCTTGTTTTTCCGGAGCGTTATGATGCGTTTTCCCTCATTGTTCCGGTAAGCCATTATATCCAATTTGACAGAACCATGGAACAACGTATGGATACTCTGCTTGATGTACATACAATCAGTTCCGGCTTTGGATTTTCGTCGATTAATCTTTTTGGTTCAATGGGTACAAATCCTGTATTTAAATTTTACCGGAACGATGAGTTGCGCCATGCAATAACCGGGATTGTTTCCATTCCCGCCGGCGAAAATCCAATATGGAGAATCCAGGCTGAACAGAATTTGAGATTATTTGGATTTAATGGAGCTGAATTGGATATACAAAATACCTATACAATTACCCGCAGTAACAGAACAGGATGGATAGACAGTTTTATTCTTTTATGGACCGTACCAAGGGAAAAAACACTGCTTTCATCCCTGTATAGTTCGGGCATGCAAAAAATTATCGGAAAAGAAAACTTTCCGTCCCTTTCCGAATTGGCATCAAGTGAATACGAACGATTTATCAGAGAGTCTTTGGAACTTGTACTGGATTATTCAGATGAATACAGTGTTTTTTCCCTGTTTCTGGGCCACGAATCAGTAGTCAGGATAGTAGGAAGACTCACCCTGACTGGTTTTGCAAAGGCCGGTCTTCAACGGGATGAACGTTATGATACGATTAGTTTACTGCTTAGTTTCGGCACTACTTTGAGCATCAGTTTCTAATTGTTCGATGGCTTTTTCTATTTCCTCTTTTTTTTCTTCGCTCAGTTTACCGTTTTCCAAAGCCTTACGGTATTCTTCCAGAGCTTTTGCAGTTAACCCAAGCTCAGCAAGATATGCTGCATATTCTGCGCGAACTAATGGATCGTCCAGCTTTTGCAGGCTTGCACTGTAAGCATCCGCAGCTTCAACTTTACCCTGCTGTTTCCGGGAACGTGCCAGAACAAACAACGCTTCCGGGCTTTCTGTATTGTTGAATTTAACAAGTACCATTTCAGCTTCTTCAGCTTCTCCCAAAGCCATTAGAACCAAAGCATAATTGTACCCTTCATCATAACTTTCCGGCACAAGATCCAGGACTTTTCTGTAATAGTAAGCTGCCTTTTCCAGTTTTTCCAGTTTAATATAAGTATATGCAACTGCTTTTAAAGCTGTTATGTTTTCTTCGTCTGCCTGAATGATATGTTCAAAATATTCCGCAGCAGTTTTATAACGGCCCGTTTCGTAGGCAATTCTGCCTAAATTGTATTCACTTGCCAATTTCGTAGACTTATTGAATTTTGCCTTGTTAAGCCAGTATTCCGCTTCAGCATATTTTCTTACTTCCAGATATGCTGTTCCAATAGCATAATATTCTTCCGCTTTTGAAGCAGAAGTAAGACAGGAAAACAAAGAAAACACAAAGAGAAAAAGAACTAAAAAAAATGCAGGCAAAGTATATAATTTCTTCCATTTGCCTTTTATTGAATTTCCGGCCAGTACCATGTTTTTGTTTTTTATAATATTTTCCCGGTTCGTAAAACAGTATCCTCAATTTCACGAAGCTGTTCCCTGTACAATCTGGCAATATTGGCGCCATAATCTGCAATAAGCTGAATAATATTCCGCGGCCGTTCAGGCATATCTTTTCCATTGATTCGGTCTCCTGCATCTCCAAGACCCGGTAAAATATAAGCCAGTTCATTCAACATTGGATCCATCCACAATGTATATACGGTACAATGTTCCAGCGCACGAACTACACGAAGTGCACCCTTCAGAGCGGCGATTACATTAACAAAACCGACGGATTTTGGTTTAATACCTTCTCCCAAAAGGTACTTTACAACCGTTACAAGGCTTCCGCCTGTGGCATTCATGGGATCTGCAAAAATCAAATCTTTGTCATTAAGGGATTCCAGATTAAAATAGGATTTGTCCAAATCAAGAATATATTCCATATCATTTTCATGCTTTGAGTCATCGCGGTTTATTTTAAACAGGGCAAAGGGTGTTACATAACCGTGGGAAGAATATTCTTCAATTTCCTTGGAAAAAATCATCGAAGGTAGCAATGCTCCCCGTAACATAACGCACATTACAGTGTTTTCAATTTTTTCGTCGATATTGTTTATCTTATGAACCGCAAAATTCTGCACAGGCACATTTACCGGAGTTTGTATAAACAGGTAGTTTTTGTTGGATGCAGGCGTAACTCCGTAGGCCAGCTTAAAAAGCATCTCGTATGCCCGTTGTATGTAATAGACAAATTCTTCGTTTTCGGTACGGTAATCCCTGAGTTTGGCAATAACCCTGGATGCTTCGCTGTGGCTTTCCTGGGGGGTAAGGAAAGAGTAAACCCTGAGTCCCTGTTCATCCCTGCACAGTTCCTGCATTAAAGACCCCATTTCATTGTAGAGACGTATAAGGTTTTCTTCTTCACGCTTTTGTTCGGTTTTAAGCCGTGTTGTCGACAGAATATTGAAACAGGTCAGAGCTTCTCTGTAAAGACTGTCCATGCGTGAAAGATTATTTTTGTCCGTATCTGTTAAAAAACAGTCAAGGTCTTCAGCTTTTAGCACAATTTTATTCATATATGAGAATTGTACTAGTGAGCGGCTAATCTGGCAATACTTTATCGTTCCGGAATTGGATCCAGCCGCGGGTTATTTAGCTGGGAAAGTGCCCTGCCCCGCCATTCTCCGCCTGCATTATCCCGCAGAAAAGTCCAAAGTTCCCGGGCAGCGCTGCGGCGGTTTACAGCATAAAGGGAATTGGCCAGAAAATATGTGGTCTTGAAGTATTCAATTTCTTCCAGATATGCAAGGAGATCACGCCTCCGTCCTATGTCGTTCATAAGATTGGAAAGGTTTGTAAAAGTATAGTCGTATTGGGAGTGGAGAAGCGCATCAATTATAACAGAATTTTGAATCAAAAATGCAAAAAGCAGGTTTTCGACTGCTCTTTCATGCCTGCCGCTGTTGTAATAATAAAACCCCATGGTTCTGTGGGCTTTTTCCACATACGGTTCATTATGCCTGAAAAGAAGCAAAAAGCGATTTACTCCGTTGGTTTCCAGACTCCGCAACAGATTGGACCGTGCAAAGGATTCCCGGCTCCAAAGGGTATCTGTCTTAAGAATATCATCAAGAATTTTGGCCATTTCCGTATATTCACGGCGCAGCTGCCTGAGCCCTGCAATCCTGTAAAGAATCTCCCTTCCAAACTCCGGGTTTTCCAGCAGTGCTTTTTGATCGTAGGCTTTTTGGTATTGACTAAGCGCTATGCTGAATTCCCCTTCCGCCCGGTACACTTCTCCCAGCCAAAATTCCGCTTCTGGGTAGTTTTTAAGACGGCCCAACTCGGTCAAAGCGGCAGTTGAAGAATTATTAAGCCTTGCTTTTGGTACACGATAATAGAGTTCTTTAAGGGCATCCATAGCATCAACACGGAATTCCCTTTCTATGTATTTTTCCAAAAGGCCCAGATCATCCCTTAGCCCTCGTACTGTATGAAGAGAAAGAACGGTAATAAGATCCCGTTCCATTTTGGCATAGTATGTTTTTCTGCTTTCCCGGGCATCTTCAAAATAACGGAGGGCATCGCCGTAAGCGCCGTTCCGGAAATATCGTTTCCCTTCTTCCAGGGTAATCCACCAGGGATCGTTCCTCCGCTGCTGGGCGGCAGCGACAGGAACCAGTACCAGACAGCACAGCAAAAAAAATAAAGTCCGGGTGCCCATAGTATTATGATGTTTATTGTTCATACCTTTACATATAGAATATCGGTATATTTAGCATTTCCTTCAATCATTCATATTTCCCAATATGTTAATCCAGTCTCTGGGGCCATATAAAAATCGAACTATGTTTATTTGCTTTTCTTTGACCTTAAAAAACAACATATAATTTTTTATCATTGAAAATCTATAACCTTTTGAAGCCAAGTATTCAACAGGCACTAATGGATAAATTAATGGATTTTCTTTTATTTTTTTATAGGCTTTTTGCACTTCATTTTTTAATCTTTTGGCAGCAACCGGATTTTGCAAGACATACTTTATATAATTTACAGATGATTCCACGTCTTCAAATAGATAATTGGAAAATTTTACGTTGAACATTGATATTTTATATTAATTCCAATTTCTTATCCATTTCTTCTTCAGTCAGAAAATTACCATTTTCTATATCGTTATCCGCTTCCTCCAATAGATTTATTAAATTTCGTATACCGGTAATTTCTTCATACGTTTCCATAGTCATTACAGCAAGATCATTCTCTCCATTTCTGGTAATAATTACAGGTTCCCTGTTTTTATGACAAAAATCAGAAATATTATAATACGAATTACTGAAATCGGCGCTTTCTTTTACAACAAAAGGCATATTTCCTCCGGGAGATCATCCAATAACTCAATGGTATAGATATTTAAATAGTATGTCAAATGTCCCTTGACATCGTCCGGCAGTAGATACAATAATCCTATTGCCGTACTATATCCAGTTAGTTAATTACGGAGCGTTGTATGAAAAAAAACCTGTTTTCCGGTATCCTGCCGCTTATTCTGACCTTAATGCCGGCGGCGTGCGGATCGTCTTCTGACGACAACCGTTTTAAGCCGCGGTATTTGGTTCCCGATGATTACATGGCCGATCCGGCAGCCCGTGTCTTTAACGGAAGGCTGTATGTGTATCCCTCCCACGACAGGGACACAGACG